>JANJUH010000129.1 GCA_024710675.1 Lysobacterales bacterium | reverse complement strand
GCTTAATCGGCTGGATCGACGATTACCGCAAGATGGTGCTGAAGGACAGCCGCGGACTGACGGCGCGCTGGAAGTAACTGATGCAATCGATCTTCGTCGCGATCGCCTCGGTGATGATGTACAGCACCGCCGACACGCCGGCGGCGACCTCGCTGTACCTGCCTTTCTTCAAGTCGGTGGTGGTCCCGCTCGGCTTTGCCTTCGTGATCGTCGCCTACTTCTGGATCGTCGGCTTCTCCAACGCCGTCAACCTGACCGACGGGCTCGATGGCCTGGCGATCATGCCGACGGTACTGGTCGCCGGCGCGCTCGGCATCTTCGCTTATGCCTCCGGCCACGCCGAGTTCGCGCGCTACCTCGGCATCCCGCGCATCCCGGGTGCCGGTGAGCTGGCGATCGTCTGCGGTGCGCTGGCCGGCGCGGGCCTGGGCTTCCTGTGGTTCAACACCTACCCGGCGCAGGTCTTCATGGGTGACATCGGTGCGCTCGCCGTCGGCGCGGTCCTGGGCACCATCGCGGTGATCGTCCGCCAGGAAATCGTGCTGGTGATCATGGGCGGCATCTTCGTGCTCGAGACGCTGTCGGTGATGCTGCAGGTGGCCTCCTTCAAGCTCACCGGCAAGCGCATCTTCAGGATGGCGCCGCTGCACCACCACTTCGAGCTGAAGGGCTGGCCCGAGCCGCGGGTGATCGTGCGTTTCTGGATCATCAGCCTGGTGCTGGTGCTGATTGGCCTCGCGAGCCTGAAGGTGCGTTGATGGCCGCCGTCCTGCAAGCCCGCCGCCTGCCTCCGGCACCCACGGTGCCGCTCGATGGCGTGATCGCCAGCAGCGCGCTGGCCCTGGCCTGCATCGGCCTGGTGATGGTGGCTTCGAGCTCGCTGGCGATCGCCGAGTCGATGAAAGTCGGCACCTTCTACTTCCTGCAACGGCACCTGGTCTTCCTGGCGCTTGGCTTCGGCCTGGGCTGGCTGGCCTACCGGGTCGATCTCGACACGCTCAAGCGGCACTCGCCTTACCTCATCCTCGTCGCCTTCGTGCTGCTGCTGCTGGTCTTCGTGCCCGGCCTCGGCGTCGAGGTCAAGGGCGCGCGGCGCTGGATCCGTGGCGGCATTTCCAACTTCCAGGCGGTCGAGGCGGTCAAGCTGCTGCTGATCATCTACCTGGCCGGCTACTTCGTGCGCCACCAGGAAGCGATGCAGCGGACCTTCATGGGTGTGATCAAGCCGCTGATCGTCGCCGTCGCGCTGGTGGGGCTGCTCCTTGCGCAGCCGGATTTCGGCGGCGCCGTACTGGTGCTGAGCATCGCCGGCGGGATGATCTGGCTGGCCGGCGGTTCCGCCCGGCACCTGATCGGGATCGCCGTGGTCCTGATGCCCTTCGCGGTCGCCATCGCCGTGGCCGAACCCTATCGCTTGCGCCGCCTGCTCGCCTTCCTCGATCCCTGGGCCGATCCCGAGCGTGCCGGTTACCAGCTCACCCAGGCGCTGATCGCCGTCGGTCGTGGCGAGTGGTTCGGCGTGGGCCTGGGCGAGAGCGTGCAGAAGCTCTTCTACCTGCCCGAGGCGCACACCGACTTCATTGTCGCGGTGATCGCCGAGGAACTCGGCTTCTTCGGCCTGGTCGTGGTGATCGGCCTGTTCGTCCTGCTCACCGGCCGCGCTTTCCGCTTGGGCATCGAAGGCCTGCGCCAGGGTCGGCCCTTCGAGGCGCACATCGCCTACGGCATCGGCCTGTGGCTGGCGCTGCAGTCGGTGATCAGCATCGGCGTCAACATCGGCGCACTGCCGACCAAGGGCCTGACCCTGCCGCTGATCAGTTCCGGCGGTTCCAGCGTGCTGGCGAGCTGCGTGGCGGTTGGCCTGCTGCTGAAGGTCAGCGCCGCGCTGCGCCAGCCGCTGGCGGTCGGTGCCCACGAAGGGGTTGCCTCGGGGAGGTCGCCATGAGCGCGAGTGCAGACCGGCGCCCGGTGCTGGTGATGGCCGGTGGCACCGGCGGCCATGTCTTCCCGGGCCTCGCAGCCGCCGCAGTCCTGCGCGAGCGCGCGATCCCGGTGGTCTGGCTGGGTGCCGAGGGCGGCATGGAGGCGACGCTGGTGCCGAAGCATGGCCTGCCCTTCCGCGCGATCCGCGTCGGTGGGCTGCGCGGCAAGGGCCTCGCACGGCTGCTCGCGACGCCGTGGATGCTGGCGCGTGCGGTCTGGGCCGCGCTCGCCGTGCTGCGCCGCGAGCAGCCGCGCAGCGTGCTGTCGATGGGCGGCTACGCGGCCGGTCCCGGGGGCCTCGCCGCCAGCCTGTTGCGCTGCCCGCTGATCGTGCACGAACAGAACCGTATCCCGGGCCTGACCAATCGCGTGCTGGCGAAGCTGGCCCGCCGGGTGCTGACCGGTTTCCCCGATGCCTTCGCCGGCCGCGGGGAGTGGGTCGGTAATCCGGTGCGTGCGGCCATCGCTGCCTTGCCGGCTCCGGCCGCGCGCTTCGCCGGCCGCAGCGGTCCGCTGCGCCTGCTCGTGCTCGGCGGCAGCCAGGGCGCGCGCGCCTTGAATCGCCTCGTGCCGGAGGCGATCGCGATGCTGCCGGCCGAACGCCGTCCCGAGGTCTGGCACCAGTGCGGTGCAAAGCTCGCCGATGAGGCCCGCGCCGCCTGGGCTGCCACCGGCATCGCCGGGCGCGTCGAGCCCTTCGTCGACGACATGGCGACCGCCTACGCCTGGGCCGATCTCGTGCTCTGTCGTGCTGGCGCGCTGACCATCGCCGAGCTCACCGCCGCCGGCTTGGGCGCGCTGCTGGTGCCCTTCCCGCACGCGGTCGACGATCACCAGACCGCCAATGCGCGCTGGCTGGTCGACGCCGGTGCAGCCGAATTGATGCCTGAATCCCATCTCGATGCCAGTGCGCTCGCCGCGCGCCTCGATGCCCTCGCCGCCGATCGCGCATCCCTGCTGGCGATGGCGCAGGCCGCGCGCGGCCTGGCCCGCATCGACGCCGCCGAGCGCGTGGCCGACGCCTGCCTGGAGCCTGCCCGATGAGCATTGCCGCCCGCTTCCGCCCGGGCCAGGACTCGATGGCCGCTTTCCGCCGCGTGCACTTCATCGGCATCGGCGGCGCCGGCATGAGCGGCATCGCCGAGGTGATGCACAACCTGGGTTACACGGTCAGCGGCTCCGACGCGGCATCGACGCCGGTCACGCGCCGCCTCGCCGAACTCGGTGTGCGCATCGAGCGCGGCCACGCGGCGGCGCACGTGGAGACCGTCGACGTGGTGGTCGCTTCCAGCGCAATCCGCGCCGACAACCCCGAACTGAAGGCGGCGCGCGAGCGTCACCTGCCGGTGGTGCCCCGCGCCGAGATGCTGGGTGAGCTGATGCGTTTCCGCCGCGGTATCGCCGTGGCCGGCACCCACGGCAAGACCACCACCACCAGCCTGGTCGCCTCGATCCTCGCCGAGGCCGGGCTCGATCCCACCTTCGTGATCGGTGGCTTGCTCAACAGCGCCGGCACCCACGCACGCCTGGGCGCCGGCGAGTACCTGGTCGCCGAAGCCGACGAGAGCGACGGCTCCTTCCTGATGCTGCAACCGCTGATCGCGGTGGTCACCAACATCGATGCCGACCATCTCGAGAACTTCGGCGGCGACTTCGAGCGCCTGAAGGCGGCTTTCGACGAGTTCCTGCACCGCCTGCCCTTCTACGGTCTCGCGGTACTGTGCATCGACGATCCCGAGACCCGCGCGCTGGCCGCGCGCAGCGCGCGCGCGATCCGCACCTACGGCTGCGCCGAGGATGCCGAGATTCGCGCCAGCGCGATCGAGCAGCACGGCCACGAGATGCGCTTTCTGCTGCATGTGCCGGGCGAGGTGCCGCAGCCGGTACGTCTGGCGCTGCCGGGTCGCCACAATGTGCAGAACGCCTGCGCGGCGGCGGCGGTGGCGCTCGAGATCGGCGTCGATGTCGAGACCATTGCCACGGCCCTCGGTCGCTTCGGTGGGGTCGGCCGGCGCTTCCATCGCCACCCGCCGTTGCGCTGGGCCGGCGGCGAGGCGATGTTCGTCGACGACTACGGCCACCATCCGCGCGAGGTGCGCGCGGTCATCGAGGCCGCCCGCGGCGGCTGGCCCGAGAAGCGTCTGGTGCTGGCCTTCCAGCCGCATCGCTACACCCGCACGCGTGATTTGCTGGACGACTTCGCCGAGGTGCTGAGCCTGGTCGATGTGCTGGTGCTCTCCGAGGTCTACGCCGCCGGCGAGCAGCCGATCGCGGGCGCCGATGGACGCGCACTGGCGCGCGCCGTGCGCGCCCGTGGCCGCGTCGACCCGGTCTTCGTGTCGCATCCGCGTGAGTTGCCGGCGGTGCTGCCGGACCTGTTGCGCGATGGTGACCTTCTGCTGCTGCAGGGTGCCGGCGACATTGGGGCGGTGGCCCACGAACTCGACGAACACGGCCTGCGATGCGAAGGAGGGCGGGCATGAAGCGGATTCACGATCCCGCCGACTTCGGTCGCGTCGCCGTGGTGATGGGCGGCGACAGCTCCGAGCGGGAGGTCTCGCTGCAGAGCGGTGCCAACGTGCTCGACGCCCTGCGCGCCAAGGGTGTCGACGTGACGCCGGTGGACGGCATCACGGCCCTGATCGTGCTGATCCAGGCCGGCGGCTGCGAGCGTGTGTTCAACATCCTGCACGGCCGCGGTGGCGAGGATGGCGTGCTGCAGGGCGCACTGGAGGCGCTCGGCGTGCCCTATACCGGTTCCGGTGTGCTCGGTTCGGCGCTGAGCATGGACAAGGTGCGCACCAAACGCGTCTGGCAATCGCTCGGCATCCCGACGCCCGAGTTCGCCGTGCTCGCGCCCGGTGAGCCGGTGGACCGTGCCCTGGCCGCGATCGGCCTGCCGGCCATCGTCAAGCCTGCGCGCGAGGGTTCGAGCGTCGGCGTCACCCGTGTCTTCGATGCGGGCGACCTGCCGGCCGCGTTGGAACTGGCGGCACGCTACGACGGCGAGCTGCTGATCGAGCGCCTGATCGAGGGCCCGGAGCTGACGGTCGGCATCCTCGATGGCGTCGCCTTGCCCTCGATCCGCATCGTGCCGCCCGGCGAGTTCTACGATTACCACGCCAAGTACGTCAGCGACGACACCCAGTACGTCTGCCCCGGCCTGACCTCGCCGCAGGAGGAAGCGGCGCTGGAGCGCCTGTGCGAGCGCGCCTTCGCCGCCGTCGGCGCCAGCGGCTGGGGTCGTATCGATGTGATGCAGGCGAAGAGCGGCGAGTTCTTCCTGCTGGAGGTCAACACCACGCCCGGCATGACCAGCCACAGCCTGGTGCCCAAAGCGGCGCGCGAGGCCGGCATCGATTTTCAGGCGCTGTGCTGGCGCATCCTCGAGACCAGCTTCGGCGAGGTGCAGGCATGAGCGAAGTCCGCCGCGCCTGGCTGATGAGCGCTTCCGGCATCCTTGCCGTGGCGGCGCTCGTCGTGCTCGCCAGCGGCGCGATCATGGCGCGCAATGGCGGCGCGCTGCTGCCCTTCCAGTGGATCGATGTCACCCGCGAGGGTGGCGCCTTCCAGCGCGTCAGTGCCGAGCAGATCCGCGCCGCGGCCGCGCCGGCGGCCACTGCAGGCTTCTTCGCGACCCGGCCCGAGGAGGTGCGCGAGCGTGTGCTGGCGCTGCCCTGGGTCGCCGAGGTCGAGGTCCGCAAGCACTGGCCCGATGTGCTCGAGGTGCGCTTCTCCGAGCGCGAGCTGCTCGGCCAGCGCGGCGAGGAGGAACTGGTCGACGTCACCGGCGCGGTGTTTCCGGCGCGTGGCGCCGGCGAGACCCGCGGCCTGCCGCTGCTGGACGCGCCCGACGAGCGCATGCCCGAGCTGGCGCGCCGCTACCAGCGTGCCCAGGGTGATGTCGAAGCCCATGGCCGGCGCATCGTCGCCGCCAGCATGAGTCCCCGCGGCGCACTCGAATACCGGCTCGACGACGGCCTGGTGATTCGACTCGGCAGCCGCGACATCGACCTGCGCTGGCGTCGCTTCGTCGACAGCCTGCCGCGCCTTCCCACCTTCGATCCGCGCCCGGTCGCCGTCGCCGACCTGCGTTACACCCACGGTTTCGCGCTTGCCTACGGTGAAGCCGTGCCTCCCCTGAATCCGGACAGCCCCCCGCCATCGCCATGACCCGCAAGTCGGACAAATCCCTCGTCGTCGGCCTCGACATCGGCACCAGCAAGGTGGTGGCGATGGTCGGCGAGCACGCGCCCGGCGAGCCCGTGGAGCTGATTGGCCTCGGCTCGCACGCCTCGCGCGGCATCAAGCGCGGCGTGGTCGTCGACATCGAATCGACCGTGCAATCGATCCAGCGCGCGATCGAGGAAGCCGAACAGATGAGCGGCTGCGAAATCCGCTCCGTGTACGCCGGCATCAGCGGTAGCCACGTCAAGAGCCTGAATTCGCACGGCATCGTCGCCATCCGCGACAAGGAAGTGACCGACTTCGACGTCGACCGCGTGCTCGACGCCGCGCGCGCGATGCCGATCCCGGCCGACCAGAAAATCCTGCACGTGCTGCCGCAGGAGTACGTCATCGACGAGCAGGACGGCATCCGCTACCCGATCGGCATGAGCGGCGTGGGGGTCGCCGCGCGCCTTCACAAGGTCACCGCGCGCCCCAGGGCGACCCCGCAACACACACAAAAAAAACGCCCCACCCGCAACGCCGG
>JANJUH010000125.1 GCA_024710675.1 Lysobacterales bacterium | reverse complement strand
GCCGACCAGGCTGCCGTGGTCCACGCCGCGCGGATGTTCTACGGGCTCTATGCCGATGTCTTCCGCTCCGTGCGTCCTGCCACCCGAAGCTTTGCGGAGGCCGCATGAAGCTCGCTGGCGCACGCATCCTGGTGACTGGTGCGACCGGTGGCATCGGCGGCGCCCTCGCACGCGCCCTGGCCAAGGCCGGGGCCAGTCTGGTCGTGCATGGCCGCGATGGCGAGCGCATGCGGCGACTGCTGGCCACCTTGCCGGCCGGGACGACGCCTGTGCTCGCCGACCTGGCGACCCCCGAAGGCCGCTCGGCGATCCTCGCCCAGGTCCACTCCGGCGGCGCGCTCGATGCGGTCGTCCTGAATGCCGCGGGGGGCCATTTCGGGCTCTACGAAGAGATGAGCGCCGAAGCCATCGCCGCGCTGATCCAGACCGATCTGTTGGCGCCGATGCTGCTGGCGCATGCCGTGCTCCCTCCGTTGCGGCAGCGCCCCGGCAGCGCGCTGGTGCTGGTCGGCTCCACGCTCGGGCAGATCGGCCACCCCGGTTTCGCCGCCTACGGCGCCGCCAAGGGCGGCTTGCGCACCTTCGCCGAGGCGCTGTCGCGCGAGATCGGCGGCGAGGGGCCGCGCGTGCTGCATGTCTCGCCGCGGGCGACACGCACCGGCATGAACAGTGCCGCGGCCCAGGCGATGAACCGCGAGTTGAAGGTGGTCGAGGATGCGCCCGAGGTGGTCGCTGCGGCCATCGTCGATGCGCTCGCCCGCGATCGCCCGCGGGTGCAACTCGGACTCGCCGAGAAACTGTTTGTTCGCGTCAACGCGGTGCTGCCGGGCGTGGTCGATCGCGCCATCGCCGGCAAGCTGTCGACCATCCGCCGGCACGCCGCCGGCCAGTCCTGAAGGAGAAACCCATGCGCACCTTGCGCCCGCTGGTCCTCATCTGCCTCTCGTTTTCCGCCTTCGCCCAGGCCGAGGGCGTCATGGACGAGGTTTCCCCGCTCCAGCAGGAGTGGGCCACCATCCGCTACCAGATGCCCGAGGCGCAGCGCGCCCGTGCCTTCGAGGCGCTGGAGGCGCGTGCTGCAGAGGTGGTGTCGCGCCATCCCGGGGCCGCCGAGCCGCTGATCTGGGACGGCATCATCCTGTCCACCTGGGCCGGGTCCAAGGGCGGGCTCGGCGCGCTGTCGCTGGTGAAGAAGGCGCGTGCACGCTTCGAGCAGGCCCTGGAGATCGACCCCAAGGCGCTGGAGGGCTCGGCGTACACCAGCCTGGGCAGCCTGTACTATCAGGTGCCGGGCTGGCCGATCGGCTTCGGTGACGAGGACAAGGCCGAGACCTTGTTGAAGCAGGCGCTGAGCATTGCGCCCGATGGCATCGACGCCAACTACTTCTACGGCGACTACCTGTACCAGCAGGAGCGCTACGGCGAGGCGGTCAAGGTGCTCGAACACGCCGCCGCAGCGCCACCGCGCCCGGGCCGGGAAACCGCTGACGCCGGCCGCCAGTCGGAGATCGCGGTGTTGCTGCAGAAGGCGCGGGCGGAGATCGAGGGGTAGGAGGGTGGCGAGCGGGTCGCGTTGAACCGGTTCATCTGGGCAACAGGAATCCACGAGGGCACGAGGGCACGAGGGCACGGAAGAGCCGGTTCGAGGTGGTGGATGCTCCTCGGTGTGCTCCCTTCATGGAAACGGCTCTTTCGGATCGGCAACTTGTGCGGTGTTCCGGAAGAACACTGAAAAGTGAGGGGCAGGGCCGAATGGCGAAGCGCTGGGCGATGGTCGAGGCAGCAATGGCAATGGCGACAGCACACCGGGCCAGGCCGCTGCGCAGAAACTGCAACGTTGCCAGGCTTCGCTTTGGCGTGCCCTCGTGCCCTCGTGCCCTCGTGCCCTCAAATCCTCAAGCCCTCGTGCCCTCCAGGAGCGTCAGGGAAGCTGGCAGACACCGCACGGACGGGAAAGCGGTCGCCCCATGAGGATCCTCATCGTCGAAGATGACGAACTGCTGGGCGAGGGCCTGGTCACGGCGCTCAAGCGCCAGGACCATGCCGTCGACTGGCTGCGCGATGGCGTCAGTGCCAGCGCGGCGCTGGTCAGCGAGGAATTCGACGTGGTCCTGCTCGACCTCGGCTTGCCACGCCAGGACGGGCTGAGCGTCCTGGCGAAGCTGCGCGCCGCCGGCCAGCGGGTTCCGGTGCTGATCCTGACAGCGCGCGACCAGTTGGGTGACAAGGTCAAGGGCCTGGACCTCGGTGCCGATGATTACCTGGTCAAGCCCTTCGAGCTGCCCGAGTTGCTGGCGCGCGTGCGGGCCCTGGGCCGTCGTGCCCGCGGGCAGGCGCGCAACCAGATCGTCCACGGCGAGATCGTCCTTGATCCCGCCGCCTGCCAATGCACCTGGCAGGGGCGCATCATCGATCTGCCGCGCAAGGAGTTCACCCTGTTGCGTGTGCTGATCGAGAATGCCGGACGCGTGCTGACCCGAGAGGCGGTGGTGCAGAAGATGTATGGCTGGGACGAGGACCCGGAGAGCAATGCGCTCGAGGTCTACGTCCACCATCTGCGGCGCAAGCTCTACCCGGAGCTGATCCGCACCGTGCGCGGCGTCGGATACCTGGTCGAGCCGCCGTGAGCTCGCTGCGCCGCCTGCTGATGCTGTCGCTGCTGTCGACCATCGGCGCCGCCACGGTGGTCAGTACCGTGCTCAGTTATCGCGATGGCCGCATCGAGGCGGGCGAGCTCTTCGATGCCAAGCTGGCGCAATCCGCGCGCGTGCTGCGCGCGATGAGCGAGCGTTCCCTGGACGGAGCCGCCGACCTGCCACTGCGCGTCGCGGTGTTCGATCGCGCACTCGCCGGCCGCGGCGCCGACCTGGTGGCTGCCGACGGCCATGCCTACGAGACGAAGCTGGCCTTCCAGGTCGTGGCCAGCGACGGTGCATTGCTCCTGTTGTCCGACAACGCACCCGATGTGGCCCTGGCGCCGCTGGTCGCGGGTTTCGACGAGCACCGGATTGGCGCCGATATCTGGCGCACCTTCGCCCTCGCTGGTGCCCACGGCCGCTGGTTCGTGGTGGCCGAGCGCAGCGATATCCGTGACGAACTGGCCCGCGAGATTGCGCTCGGGACGGCGCTGCCGCACCTGCTCGCCTTGCCGCTATTGGCCTTGCTGGTGGCGCTGATCGTGAACTGGGGCGTTCGCGCCATCGCGCGCGTGGCCGCGGATGTCGAAGAGCGACCGGCCGGGCGCCTCGAGCCCATCGATCAGACGCGCGTGCCGCTGGAGCTGAAGGGCCTGGTCATCGCGCTGAACGGCTTGTTCGCGCGCGTGGCAGCCGCCATCGAGCGCGAGCAGCGTTTCACCGCAGATGCTGCGCACGAGTTGCGCACGCCGATCAGCGCGCTCAAGCTGCACGCGCAGAACCTCGCGGGCAGCCGTGACGAGGAGCAGCGCCAGGCCTCGCTGGATGGCCTGATGCGCGGCATTCGTCGCTGCGAGCGACTGGTCCTGCAGTTGCTGCAATTGAACCGCCTGGAACGATCCGGGGAAGGCATCGCATTGGTCGGTTGCGATCTCGCCCGGATCGTCCGCGACAGCGCGGCCGAACTGGCGCCGGAGGCCCTGGCGCGTGGCTGCGAGCTGCGGGTGGAGGCGCCGGATTCCCTGGGTGTGCAGGGCGACTCGACGCTGCTTTGCGTGCTGGTGCGCAACCTGGTCGACAACGCCATCCGCCATGGTGGGCAGGGCGGTGAAGTGCGCCTTTCCCTCGCGCCGGCGGCGGAGGGAATCCTGCTCGAAGTCGAGGACCAGGGGCCGGGTGTGCCGATGGCGGAGCGGGCGGCCGTGTTCGAGCGCTTCCGTCGAGGTGAAGGCGCGCTGGCCCCCGGCAGTGGGCTCGGCCTGTCGATCGCCGCGCGCGTGGTCGAGTTGCACCGGGGGCGGATCGAGCTCGTTGATCGCGCTGGCGGGCCGGGCCTGGTCGTGCGGGTGTACTTGCCGGCCACCGGCTGAGCCGAAGGTCGGGGAGCGATTGTTATCCTGCGCGGCTGACGGTCGACTGCACTGCGCCCACCCGAGTCTTTACTGATGCCCGAGTACCTTTCCGCTGCCCTCGCCAACACCTGGGCGATCACCAAGGTGATGTACCTGGTGTTCGCCGGTGGCCTGCTGCTCGAACGCATCGCGCCGGCCGAGCGCGGCCAGCCTTTCCGGCACCTGTTCTTCAACCTCTGGTACACGCCGCTGTTCTTCTTCCTGACCGCGCTGGCGCTGCCGCCGCTGCAATCGATCACCGCGCCCTGGGTCGCGGCCCACGGCGGCTGGGTGCCAATCCGGCTACCCGACACGGCGCTCGGCGCGGTCGCCCTCGGCCTGGCCTACATGGCCGTCTACGACTTCTTCTACTACTGGTTCCATCGCGCCCAGCACGAGGTGCCGTGGCTGTGGGCGCAGCACAAGCTGCACCACAGTGACCCCTCGCTCAATGTGAGCACCAGCGGCCGCCATCACTGGCTGGAAGAGCCGCTCAGGGTCTTCCTGATGCTGCTGCCGATGGCGCTGGTCTTCGATGTCAGCGCGCCGACCGCCGGCTGGATGGCGACGGCACTGCTGCTCTGGCCCTTCTTCATCCACCTCAACCTGCGCCTGCCGCTGGGCCCGCTGACACCGATCCTCGCCGGCCCGCAGGTGCACCGCATCCACCACTCGCGCCTGCCCGAGCACCACGACCGCAACTACGCGGCCTTCTTCCCCATCTGGGACGTGCTCTTCGGCAGCTACTACGCGCCCAAGCCGGGCGAGTACCCGCCGACCGGGCTGGATGATGGCGAGGACCTCAACACGCCGGCGAAGGCCTTGCTGTCGCCCTTCCGCGACTGGTGGTCGATGCTGCGGCGGCGGGGGCGGGTCGGGGTGTGAGGGCCAGCGGTTGGATGGGGCCAGGCTGGCACTGAGGAATCCTCGCCCAAGAGCGTCCGGATGAATCCGGACCCACCGGAGCGGGAAGAGTCCGGATGAATCCGGACCCACCAGATGC
>JANJUH010000122.1 GCA_024710675.1 Lysobacterales bacterium | reverse complement strand
ACGCCCGCCGCCGCATCCTGCTGCTCGATGGCGCGATGGGCTCGATGCTGCAGCGCTACAAGCTCGAGGAATCCGACTTCCGCGGCGACCGCTTCCGTCACCACGGCCACGATCTCAAGGGCAACAACGATCTTCTGGTGCTGACCCAGCCCAAGGTCGTCGCCGCGGTCCACCAGGCCTATCTCGACGCCGGCGCGGAGCTGATCGAGACCAACAGCTTCAACGCAACCCGGATCAGCCAGGCCGATTACCGCCTGGAGCCGCTGACCTACGAGCTGAATGTCGCCGCGGCGCGCCTGGTGCGCGACCTGTGCGATCGCAAGAGCAACGACACGCCGGACCGGCCGCGCTACTGCGTCGGCGTGCTCGGGCCTACCAGCCGCACCGCCTCGATCTCGCCGGACGTCAACAACCCGGGCTATCGCGCGGTCACCTTCGACGAGCTGGCCGAAGCCTACGCCGAGGCCGCCGAGGGCCTGATCGACGGCGGCGCGCACATCCTGATGGTCGAGACCATCTTCGACACGCTCAATGCCAAGGCGGCGCTGTACGCGCTCGACCAGGTCTACGAGCGCCGCGGCTGGCGGCTCCCGGTGATGATCTCGGGCACGATCACCGACCGCTCCGGGCGCACGCTCTCGGGCCAGACCGCCGAGGCCTTCGCCTATTCGGTGCGCCACGCGCGGCCCTTCTCGATCGGCCTCAACTGCGCGCTCGGCGCGAAGGACTTGCGCCCGCACGTCGAGGACCTGGCGCGCGTGGTCGATGCCTATGTCAGCGCGCATCCCAACGCCGGCCTGCCGAATGCCTTCGGCGAGTACGACGAGACGGCCGCCGAGATGGCCGAGACCGTCGGCGAGTTCGCCCGCTCGGGCCTGGTCAACATCGTCGGCGGCTGCTGCGGCACCACCCCCGAGCACATCCGCGCGCTGGCCGAGGCGGTGGCACAGCTGCCGCCGCGCGAGATCCCGGCGCCCACCCACCAGACCCGCCTCGCGGGCCTCGAGCCGCTGGTGCTGACGCCAGAGCTGGGCTTCGTCAACGTCGGTGAGCGCACCAATGTCACCGGATCGGCGCAGTTCAAAAAGCTGATCAAGGAAGACCGTTTCCCCGAGGCGGTCGAGGTTGCGCGCCAGCAGGTGCAGAACGGCGCCCAGGTCATCGACGTCAACATGGACGAGGGCCTGCTCGACTCGGAAGCCGCGATGCGGAACTTCCTCAACCTGATCGCCGCCGAGCCCGACATCGCACGCGTGCCGCTGATGATCGACAGCTCCAAATGGAGCGTGATCGAGGCGGGCCTGAAGTGCGTGCAGGGCAAGCCGATCGTCAACTCGATCAGCCTCAAGGAAGGCGAGGAAGCCTTCCTGGCGCAGGCCGCGAAGGCCCAGCAGTACGGCGCCGCGGTGGTCGTGATGGCCTTCGACGAGCAGGGCCAGGCCGATACCACCGAGCGCAAGATCGCGATCTGCACGCGCGCCTACCGGCTGTTGCGCGAGCGCCTCGATTTTGCGCCCGAGGACATCGTCTTCGACCCCAACATCTTCGCGATCGCCACCGGCATCGAGGAGCACAACGACTACGCGGTGGCCTTCATCGAAGCCACCCGCCAGATCCGCGCCGAACTGCCGCACGCGCATGTCTCCGGCGGCGTCTCCAACGTCTCCTTCGCGCTGCGCGGCAACAACCCGGTGCGCGAGGCGATCCACTCGGTCTTCCTCTACCACGCGATCCGCGCCGGCATGGACATGGGCATCGTCAACGCCGGCGCGCTGGCGATCTACGACGAGCTGCCGGCCGAGCTGCGCGAGCGCGTCGAGGATGTGGTCCTGAACCGCCGCAATGATGCGACCGAACGCCTTCTCGAAGTCGCGTCGAGGTACGCTTCTACGGGTCCCGGGTCCCGGGTCCAGGGTCCCGACCAATCCGAGTGGCGCAGCCTGCCGGTGGACCAGCGCATCACGCACGCCCTGGTCCACGGCATCGACGAGCATATCGAGACCGACACCGAGGAAGCGCGGCAACTGTTCGACAAGCCGCTCGAGGTCATCGAAGGCCCGCTGATGGCCGGAATGAACGTGGTCGGCGATCTCTTCGGCGCCGGCAAGATGTTCCTGCCGCAGGTCGTGAAGTCGGCGCGGGTGATGAAGAAGGCGGTGGCCTACCTGATCCCGCACATCGAGGCCGAGAAGGCCAGGAGCGGCGCGGTGCACCGCAGCAACGGCAAGATCCTGCTGGCGACGGTCAAGGGCGATGTGCACGACATCGGCAAGAACATCGTCGGCGTGGTGCTGGCCTGCAACAACTTCGAGGTGATCGACCTCGGCGTGATGGTGCCGGCGCAGAAGATCCTCGACACCGCCCGCGAAGTCGGCGCCGACATCATCGGCCTGTCGGGCCTGATCACGCCCTCGCTCGACGAGATGCACCACGTCGCCCGCGAGATGAAGCGCCTCGGCCACACCCAGCCGCTGCTGATCGGCGGCGCCACCACCAGCCGCGCCCACACCGCGCTGCGCATCGAGCCCCACTACGAGGCGCCGGTGGTCTGGGTGAAGGACGCCTCGCGCGCGGTCGGCGTGGCGCAGAAGCTGGTCAGCCCGGGCGATCGCGAGGCCTTCGTCGCCGCCACCCGCGCCGACTACGCCGAGGTCCGCGAGCGCCACAAGGACCGCGGCCCGGGCAAGCGCCTGGTGTCGCTCGAGCAGGCACGTGGCAACCGCTTCGATGGCGGCTGGGCCGACTACACGCCACCGGCGCCGCTGCAGCCGGGGTTGACCGTGTACGCCGATTACGACCTCGCCGACCTGGTGCCGTACATCGACTGGACGCCCTTCTTCCAGACCTGGGAACTGGCCGGCAAGTACCCGGCGATCCTCGACGACGCCGTGGTCGGCGCCGAAGCGCGCAAACTGAAGGCCGACGCCGACGCCATGCTCGAGCGCATCGTCGCCGAGCGCTGGCTCACCGCGAAGGGCGTGGTCGGCCTGTGGCCGGCGGCCACTGTCGGCGAGGACATCGAGGTTTATGCCAGCGATGCAGCTGACCACCACCATCCGCGCGCGATCCTGCACTTCCTGCGCCAGCAGGCCGACAAGCCCCCCGGGCGGCCCAACCTGTGCCTGGCGGATTTCGTCGCGCCGAAGAGCAGCGGCCGCCAGGATTGGATCGGCGCCTTCGCGGTGACCGCCGGCCTCGGCATCGAGGCCCGCGTCGCCGCCTACGAGGCCGCCCACGACGACTATTCGGCGATCCTGCTGAAAGCGCTCGCCGACCGCCTCGCCGAGGCCTTCGCCGAACGCCTGCACGAGCGCGTACGCCGCGAGCTGTGGGGCTATGCCGGCGACGAGGCTTTGCCGAACGAGGCGCTGATCGAGGAGAGCTACCGCGGCATCCGCCCGGCTCCGGGCTATCCGGCCTGCCCGGACCACACCACCAAGGCGGTGCTGTTCGAGCTGCTCGAGGCCACGCGGCACACCGGGATCACGCTGACCGAGAGCTTCGCGATGTACCCGGCGGCAGCGGTGTCGGGCCTGTACTTCGCGCATCCGGACAGCCAGTACTTCGTGCTCGGCCGGGTCACCCGCGAGCAGGTCCAGGACTACGCCCACCGCCGCGGCATCGCGTTACGCGAGGCCGAACACGCCTTGATGCCAGTGCTGGATTACGATCCCGAAGAGTAGGAGCGCCCTCAGGCGCGATGGGGAATGCGGCGGATCCTCTTCGCGCGCAGACCGCGCTCCTGCCCCGGTGCCGCGGGAACCGCGTCCATCCGTAGGAGCGCCCTCGGGCGCGATGGCGGTTTCGGCGGATCCTCTTCGCGCGCAGAGCGCGCTCCTACCGGTGCGGCGCTGACCGAATCCTCAGGCGCGCTGCTACCACACCAGATCGTCCGGCACCTGGAAGCGCGGGTCTTCGGACTCCTCTGCACTCCCGGACGACGCGCCGATACCCTCGGGCACGAACAGGGCCACATGGTGCGCCGCGAGCGCCAGGGCTGCGCGCACCAGTTCGGCCGGCAGGATCAGGAAGCGTCCGTCGACCTGCACCACGCCGGTCTCGCCGGCATTCAATGCGCGGAGCTGTTCCGGGGTCACGTTGACCTTGCGGATCTTCTTGCCGTAGGTGAAGTTGCGCGCGTGCTCGGCGGCCGGGTCGTTGAGCGCCTTGCCGGCCACGAGTTGCGCCAGCTTCTCGCGTTGCTCGCGCTTGCGCCGCGCGTCTTCCTCGGCGCGCCGCTTCGCTTCCTCGCGCTCGCGCTTCTCGGCTTCGGCGCGCAACTGGAAGGCCTGAGCCAGCGACACCTCCTCGCTGGTCCGCGGCGGGCGCTGTGCTTCGGGCACAGGGCGGCCCTTGCCATCCTGAGGCTTGCCGGCCTTGCCGCTGCGCTGCGGCGGCCCGCTGCCCCGCCCCCCACGCCGGTCGGGCGCAGGCTTCTCGGGCTGCGGCTTGGCCAGGCCGGCCTGGATCAACTGGTCACGAAGCGATAGACCCATGGGACCGGGCACGCGGTTGTACAGTAGGAGATCCGGCCCGC
>JANJUH010000081.1 GCA_024710675.1 Lysobacterales bacterium | reverse complement strand
GAGGACATGTTCGACGAGGCCGAGGGCCTGGAGCACCCGTATTTCCGCACCAAACACGATTCCGAGGGCATCGTCCGCAAGGAATGCAAGCGGCCGTGGCGCGTCTATCGACCGGGCATCGTCGTCGGTCACTCCCAGACCGGCGAGATCGACAAGATCGACGGCCCCTATTACTTCTTCACGCTGATCAAGCGCATCCGCGAGATGCTGCCAAGCTGGGTGCCGACGCTGGGCTTCGAGGGCGGTCGCATCAACATGGTGCCGGTCGATTTCGTGGTCGATGCGATGGACCACATCGCCCACCAGAAGGGTTACGACGGCGGCTGCTTCCACCTGACCGATCCGGCGCCCCGGCGTGTCGGCGAGGTGCTGAACATCTTCGCCAAGGCCGGTCACGCGCCGGAGATGACGATGCGCATCGACGCACGCATCTTCCAGGTGATTCCGGGCTCGATCCGCAATGCGATCGCCGCATTGCCGCCGGTACGCCGCATCAGCGGGCAACTGCTGAAGTCCTTCAACATCCCGGCGGACATGCTGAAGTTCTTCAACTACCCGACGCGCTTCGATTGCCGCGAGACCGAGCGTGCGCTGAAGGGCACCGGGATCAAGGTGCCGGACCTGCCGGATTACGCCTGGCGCTTGTGGGACTACTGGGAGCGCCATCTCGACCCGGATCTGTATGTCGACCGTTCGCTGTCGAGCCGCGTCAAGGGCAAGGTGGTGCTGATCACCGGCGGTTCCTCCGGCATCGGTCTGGCCACTGCCCACAAGGTGGCGGCGGCTGGTGCCAAGACGATCATTTGTGCGCGTGGCGCCGAGGACCTGGGCAAGGCCAAGGCCGAGATCGAGGAGGCTGCGCCGGGTGCCGAGGTCTACACCTATGTGGTCGACCTGGCCGACCTGGCCGGGGCTGACGCGCTGGTCCAACAGGTGCTGGCCGAGCATGGCGGGGTGGATGTGCTGGTGAACAACGCCGGTCGCTCGATCCGCCGCTCGATCGAGCTGTCCTACGACCGCTTCCACGACTTCGAGCGCACGATGCAGCTCAACTACTTCGGCTCGCTGCGCCTGATCATGGGCCTGCTGCCGAGCATGAGCGAGCGCCGCCGCGGGCACATCGTCAACATCAGCTCGATCGGCGTGCTCTCGAACGCCCCGCGCTTCTCCGCCTACGTCGCCAGCAAGGCGGCGCTCGATGCCTTCTCGCGCTGCGCGGCGTCCGAGTTCGCCGACAAGAACATCAGCTTCACCATCATCAACATGCCGCTGGTGAAGACCCCGATGATCGGGCCGACCAAGATCTACGACAACGTCCCGGTGCTGACACCGGACGATGCCGCCGACATGGTCGTGCGCGCGATCATCGAGCGTCCGCAGCGCATCGCCACGCGCCTGGGCATCTTCGCCGAGATGCTGCACCTGCTGGCACCGAAGGTGTACCAGGTGGTGCTCAACACCGCCTTCCAGCTGTTCCCGGACTCGGCTGCGGCCAAGGGCGTGAAGGGTGCCAAGGACGAAGCACCGTCGAGCGAGCAGGTGGCGTTCGCCTCGTTGATGCGCGGCATCCACTGGTGAGGACCGGGGCGAGGCCGGTGTCGGGCGGATAATCGGGGCTCGGGGCTCGGGGCTCGGCGAGGATCGGACAGCAACGCGAGCCGTCGATCCTCGTCATCCCGGCGCAGGCCGGGATCCAGAACGGATGTGCCCCGCGGACAGGAAGAGCACTGGATTCCGGCTTGCGCCGGAATGACGACATATGGGTGTGCTGCCTCCTGACCATGCGACGTGCGTCCGGATGAATCCGGACCCACCAGGGCAACCGCGAGCTGTGGTTCGGGATTCACCCCGACGCTCTTCGGTATTACCCAATCTGGGTGGCTCATCTCAGGGGGGACCCGGCACCGCCAGTCTTTTCCGTAGACTGGCGGGCTAGACCCGGAACCCTGCTCCCATGCGCGCCAGCCTGCTGATCCTTGCCCTGCTTTTCGCCCTTCCTGCCTGGGCCCAGGCGCCCTGCGTGGGCCTGGTGCTCGGTGGCGGCGGCGCCCGCGGTGCCGCTCACATCGGTGTCCTGAAGGTGCTGGAGCGTGAGCGGGTCCCGATCTGCGCGATTGCCGGCACCTCGATGGGTTCGATCGTCGGCGGCCTGTATGCGGCCGGCTATTCGCCCGAGGACATCGAGCACATTCTTGCCGGCATCGACTGGCGGGATGTGCTCAACGACGATCCGCCGCGCGGGGACTTCCCGATGCGGCGCAAGATCGACACCCTGCGTTACCTGCTCGACTTCAAGCCCGGCTTTCGTGATGGGGCGATCCAGTTTCCGCGTGGCGCCATCCAGGGACAGAAACTCCTGTTGCTCCTGCGGCGCCTGACCCTGCACACCTGGCGCACGAACGACTTCGATCAGCTCAAGATCCCCTTCCGCGCGGTGGCCACCGACATCGTGCGCGGCGAGCAGGTGGTCTTCGATCGCGGCGACCTGGCCCTCGCGATCCGCGCCAGCATGTCGGTGCCTGCGGCCTTCCAGCCGATCAAGGTCGATGGGCGGCTGCTGGTGGACGGCGGCATTGTCAACAACGTGCCGGTTGATGTCGCCAAGGCCATGGGAGCGGACCGCCTGATCGTCGTCGACGTCGGCGCGCCGCTGCTCGGCGAGGGCGACCTGAACTCACCGTTCGCGATCAGCATGCAGATGCTCGACATCCTGATGAAGCAGCGCACGGCGGCCGTGATGGCCGATCTCGGGAGCGAAGACATCAAGATCCAGCCCGATCTGGGCGACATCTCGAGCGCAGCCTTCGACCGTTCCTTCGCAGCGATTGCCCCGGGCGAGCGCGCGGCCGAGTTGCGCCTGTCCGAGTTGCGCCAGCTCGCGATTCCCGAAAGCGATTACGCTGCCTGGCGCGAGCAGCAGCGCAAGGCAGAGCTCGATCCGGTGCTCGTGGACTTCCTCGATGTGGTGCGCACGCGCAGCGCCACGGCCGGTTACGTGGAGCGCGAGCTGGCGGGCTTCGAAGGCCGCCCGCTCGATGTCGAGCGCTTCGATTCGAGGATCGGACATGCCTACGGCCAGGGCAACTATGAGCGGATTGCCTGGCGACCGGTCGAGCGCGAGGGCCGGAGCGGGATCGAGGTGACGCCCGTCGACAAGGGCTGGGGTCCGAATTACCTCGGCTTCGGCCTGCAGATTTCCGACAACTTCGAGGGCCGCAACAGCTACCAGCTCGGTTTCGAGTACACGATGACCGGCATCAACCGCTATGGCGGCGAGTGGCGCAGCCGGCTCGAGTTCGGCGAGATCACCGGCCTGCGCAGCGAGTTCTTCCAGCCGGCCGGCGAGCGCGGTCAGTACTACGTGCTGCCTTATCTGGAGTACCGTGCCTTTGACCAGCCGGTGCTCGGCGGAAGCAGCGTGGCATCGCAGTACCGTTTGCGGCGCAGCCTGCTGGGACTGGAGTTCGGCTACGAGCCGGATCGCAACTGGCGTTTCTATGGCGCTCTGGCCCATGGCCGTGGCACCGGCAGCCTGGCGATCGGCGATGACGTACTGTTCCCGGATTTCGAGGAAGACCTCGGCGAGTTCAGGCTCGGTTTCCTGCGCGACACCCTCGATGACGCCGACTTCCCGACGTCCGGCAGCCGCGGCGAGCTGCGCCTGATCGCCAAGCGCGAGTTGCTGGGTTCCGATGTCGAGGGCGAGATCGCCACCCTGGTCTGGGACAAGGCACTGGCCCGCGGCAAGAACCGCGTGCTCTTCGGTGCGCGCCTGCACAGCACGTGGAATTCGCCCGGAATCTTCGATGCCTTCGCGCCGATCGGTGGCTTCCTCAACCTCTCCGGATACAACGAGCGCGAGCTGATCGGGCTGCATTCGGCGCTGCTGCGGACGGTCTGGTACCGGCGCCTTGGTGACGAGGGGCAACTGTTCTCGGTACCGGCCTACATCGGCGCCAGCATCGAGACGGGCAGTGTGGCCACCGAGCGCGACGAGCTCTTCGATGGTGCTGCGCTGATCCACGCCGGCAGCCTCTTCCTCGGTCTCGATTCCCCCTTTGGCCCGATTTTCCTGGGATACGGTCGTGCCAACAGCGGCGCTGCCTCGGCCTACCTCAACTTCGGCACCCCGCTCAGGCCGACGCCATGAGCGATGTCCCGGCCGCCACGCCCCTGCTCGCGGCGCTGGGTGTGGGTGGGCGGGGGGCGGGCGGGGCCACGCCGGCGGAGTTCGTCGCCCAGTTGCAGGCACTGGCCGATCATCGCTTGCTGCCGATGACGTCGTGGCTCGGGGCACGCGGGCTGCTGGGGCCGGAGCTGCCGCGGCTGGCGCAGATCGAGGCGCGGCGCCACCAGGGGCCGGGTGCCGACTGGATCGCCGCCGAGGAATCGGTGCTGGCAGCGCTCGCCGCCGCAGGCATCGATACGCTGGTGCTCAAGGGCGCGCTGCTGGCGCGGACCGTGTATCCGGCAGGCGCGGTGCGCGATCGCACGGACACCGACGTGCTGGTGCGTCGGCGCGACTGGCGGCGCGTGCTCGCGGTGCTCGAAGCCGGGGGCTACCGGCGCGCGATCCCGGTAGCCGGCGCGGTCGCACTGGAGGAGGAAGCCTGGACCTTCGCACTGCCCGGCGGAGGCCACCACGATATCGACGTCCACCACGGCCTGATAAGCCATCCGGCATTGCGCGGGGTGCTCGGCTTCGATGAATTGTGGGCCACCGCGCGGCCGGTCCCCGGGCTGGCCGCGGGCGTGCGCGGACCCGCGCCGGTCCATGCCCTGCTGCATGCCGCGCTGCACTACCACGGCCACCAGCGCGGCCAGTTCCGGCCGCTCTTGTGGTTTCTCGATGTCGCGCTGCTGTGGGAGGCAATGGGCGGGGACGAGCGCGAGGCGATCGTCGCCCTGGCCATCGATCGCGGTGTCGCCGCGATCCTTGACGCCACGCTGCTCGAGGCCGAAGGCCTTTACGCGACCGCGGTGCCGCCTGCGGTGCACGCCAGGCTGGCCACCGCCGGCCGCCACGAATGGCGTGCCTTCCTTGCCAGCGATAACCACTCGCGCTTCGCCGAGTTCATCTTCGCGCTGCGCGCCGAAGACGGCTGGCGCGGGCGAATCCGCTACCTGCGCGAACTCGCCTTTCCTCCCGCTGCCTACATGCGCTGGAAGTACCCCGAGGATCACGCGCCGCTGTGGCGGCTGTACCTGCGGCGCGCGTGGCAGGGCATCAACCGTAGCCCGCGTTGAGCGCCGCGGGCGTGCCACGCGGGGCGAAGTGCCGCGCTTCCTGGGGCCGGATCCGGCCCGGAAACGCCCTGGCCACCGATGTTCCCGAACAGCACATCGGGCGCTGCGGCGCCATCGACACGAAGACCACTCGCGGTTCGTGTCCGGGACCCGACCGGAGCTTGCACCATCGAGCCACTTGAAGCAGGCAGGCTCGCGGTCCGATCCGGATCATCCCCCGGGGAGGAGCCCAGTCGCATGCGCTTCGCCAGCGCTTTTCCGGCCATCTCCCTGATCGTCAGCCTTTGTGTACCTGCCATGGCTGCCGGGGACGCACGGTCGACCCTCGTTCGGCACGTTGACGGCGAGCCAGCCCAGACCCGGGTCGTGCCGCCGCCCTCCTGGCGCCTGCCGTCCGGGACCGCAGTCAAGGCTGCGCGCGTCACCAAGCCCGCGCCGTCCCCGGACGCACTCGAGGCCTTGCACCAGCGCAATGCCGACGGCGCCGCCAAGCGGGTCCAGATCGGGATCGCACGCGAACTGGCGGCGGGCGGCCAGGCCATGGTCGCGCTGGCTCCCCGCTGGGTCAGCGCTGGCGCGGGCGGCTTCGTGGCCAACGTGGAAGTCCAGTCCATCGGCGCCGCCGCGCTGCGCGTGGGGCTCGATGTGGACGGCCTCGCCCCGGCGATCGAACTGCGTTTCGCTGGTTCGCGCAGCCCGGAGCGACCGGTGGCCGTTACCACCGTTGCCGCAGCGCAGCGCCTCCTCGGCGATGACGGTCTGTACTGGACACCCAGCACCGACGGCGATGGGCAGCGGATCGAGTTGTTCGTACCCGCCGGCACCTTGGCGCCAGAGTCCCTCTCGCTGCAGCGGTTGAGCCACGAGGTGGTGGACAGCCGGACACCTTACCGCCTTCCCCAGAAGATCGGCGAGTCCGGTGCCTGCAACGTCGACGTCATCTGCCGCGTGAACGAGCTCGGCCCCGACTTCGCCAACACCCGCCATGCCGTCGCACACCTTCGCTTCGTGATCGGCTCCAGCACCTTCATCTGCACCGGCACCCTGCTCGCGGACACCGACCCCGGCAGCCAGGTGCCGCTGCTCCACAGCGCCAACCACTGCTTCTCCACGAATACCAACGTGGCCCCCAATCCCGTGCAGATGCAGGCGGTCGCCAACACGCTCAACAGCTTCTGGAATTACGAAGCCACCACCTGCAACGGCAACGTGTCAGCGCCACAGACCCAGCTCACCGACGGCGCGACCTACCTCCACTCCAGTCACCTCACCGACGGCCGGCGGCGACTATCGCCTGGGCGAGTTCAGTGCCGCCGTCGATGCCGGCGACAATGCGCTGGTTCCGGGTGGCGTCGGCAGCGACCTCGGCGGACAGCCGCGCGTGGTCGACGATGCCGGAGTCGTCGATACCGGCAGCGGCACGCCGCCGGTGGTCGACCTCGGTGCCTACGAGCGCCAGATCGCTTCGCTACCGGCGGTGGTGGATGTCACGCCCACGAGCCTCGCGGTCAGCGAGGAAGGGGAGACGACGGATAGCGTCACGGTCAGCCTGAGCGCGGTTCCGGCGACCAACGTCACCATCCAGCTCACCTTCGATGCCAACATCCGGGTCGACACCGGCAGCGGTTTCGGCGTCTCGCCGCAGACGCTCACGCTGACGCCGGCGAATGCGCTGTCTGGCGCGACGGTCAGCGTGCGCGCCGTCGACGATGCGATCGACGAGGCCAGTCCGCACACGAGCACGATCCTCACTTCGGCCACCAGCAGCGCCAGCCCCGCCTTCAACGGGCGGCCGGTGGCGGATGTCGTGGTGGCGGTCACCGACAATGACACCGCCGGCATCGTGCTCAGCCAATCGGGCGGCAGCACCCAGGTGCAGGAAGGCGGTGCGGGCGACAGTTACAACCTGGTGCTGACCAGCCAGCCGGTCGCCGATGTCACCGTCAACATGGCCTTCGATTCTTCCCAGCTGGTCGTGGCCGGCGATACCGATGGTACCTTCGCGCTGACCTTCACCGCAGCGGACTGGCACCAGCCGCAGACGGTCAACGTGGTGGCGGTGGATGACACCCTGGTCGAAGCGAATCCCCATTCGACACTGATCGTGCAGACGGTCGGATCGACCGATCCGCTTTACGCCGCGATCAACCCGGCCGACGTGGCGGTCAGCATCGCCGAGAACGACACGGTGCATGTCGCGTCGGTGGGCAGCTCGACCGGCACTGGCGAGGCGGCCGGTCCGCTGTCGCTGACCAGCCGGCTCGAGATCACCAGCAACGGCACCCCTGGCGGCGTACTGACGTCGGCGCTGAGTGCGCAGGTGGTGCTGACGGCGGGTACGGCGGTGCAGGGCTTGCCGGCGGACACGACGGTGGAGGATCCGAACGTCGGCAACAACAGCGCCACGGTGGTGAGCCTGCTGGAGAGCCTGTTCGCGAACGGCTTCGAGGCGCCGCTGGTGGCCGGGC
>JANJUH010000057.1 GCA_024710675.1 Lysobacterales bacterium | reverse complement strand
GCTGCAAACGCACCGCGACCATGGCCTGCAGCGTGATGCCCACCGCCTGCGGATCGACCTCGGCGTGATAGCCGCTGATCACGCCGGCCTCGCGCAGGCGGCGCACGCGTTCGAGCGCGGTCGACGGAGCCACGCCGACCGCCTCAGCGAGGTCCTTGTTGGGCAACCGGGCATGCTTTCGCAGGAGCTTGATCAGCTCGATGTCGATTCGGTCTAAATCGATTTCCTTGGTCATGGTCCGAATCCTGTTCGGAAAGGCTGCCATTGTGCCGCAGGAAGGCGTACCGTGGAGGCATCACGCCAACGGGAGGGCGCCATGGACCATCGGATCGCGACACTCGCGGTGCATGCCGGACGGGTCGGGTTGAAGGAGGCGGGCGTGCATGCGCCGCCGATCGACCTGTCGACCACCTACCCGACGCCGGACCCGGCCGAGGCCACGGCGAGCCTCGAGGCTTTCGTCGAGGGTGCGGCGCATGCACCCAACCCCGTATACGCACGCCTGTACAACCCGACCGTGGCCCGATTCGAGGAAGCGCTGGCGACGCTCGAAGGCGCCGAGGAATCGGTGGCCTTCTCCTCGGGCATGGCGGTGCTCACCGCGATCGTCCTCGCGACACAGGAACGTGGGCGCCACATCGTCGCCGTGCGCCCGCTCTACGGCGGCTCCGACCACCTGCTCGGGACCGGCCTGCTCGGCAACTCGGTGAGCTTCGTGACACCCGAGGGCGTTGCTGAAGCAATCCGCCCGGACACCGCCTTCGTGCTGGTGGAAACGCCCGCCAACCCGACCGTGGCCCTGACCGACATCGAGGCCGTGGTGCGCGCCGCCGGTCAGGTGCCGGTGGTGGTCGACTCGACCTTCGCCACCCCGATCCTGCAGCGCCCGCTCGAACACGGCGCGGCCTTCGTGATGCACAGCGCGACCAAATTCCTCGGCGGCCACGGCGACGTGATCGCCGGTGTCGTCGCCACCAGCGCCCGCTGGGCCGGAAAGCTGCGCCAGGTGCGCATCCTGACCGGCAGTCTGCTGCATCCGCTCGGCGCCTTCCTGCTGCTGCGCGGTCTTGCGACGCTGCGCCTGCGCGTGCTCGCGGCGCAGGACAACGCGATCCTGCTGGCGACGCGACTGGCCCGTCATCCGGCCGTAGCGCGCGTGCATTACCCCACGCAGGTCAGCGGCACCACATCCGCCTTGTTGCGCCGGCAAATGGCCGGCCCCGGCGCAGTGCTGGCCTTCGAGTTGCACCCGGGCATCGATGCCGACGCCTTCCTCGCGCAGCTGCGCCTGATCACCCCGGCGGTGAGCCTGGGCTCGGTCGACTCGCTGATCCAGCGCCCGGCGGCGCTGACCCACCATGTCGTCGACCCGGCGGCTCGCGAGGGCGCCGGCATCGCGCCTGGCCTTCTGCGCCTGTCGGCCGGCATCGAGGACGGCGAGGATTTGTGGGCGGATCTCGCGCAGGCGCTGGAAGCGGTCGCGGGACACGCGCGCGCCGCTTGACGCACTCCATCGCGCGCCGGATCTTCGCGCGATGGATGACACGACTTTTTTGCTCAACGGCGAGCCGCGCTCGCTGGCAGCTGCCGATCCCAACCAGTCGCTGCTGCGCTGGCTGCGCGGGCTGCGCCTGACCGGCACCAAGGAGGGCTGCGGCGACGGCGATTGCGGCGCCTGCACGGTCGCGCTGCTGGAACCCGCCGGCCCGCACTGGCGCGCGGTCAACGCATGCCTGCTGCCGCTCGGTGCGCTGCCCGGGCGCGAGGTGTGGACGGTCGAGGGCCTCGCCAGCGGCGATCGCCTGCACCCGGTGCAGCAGGCGCTGGTCGATACCGCCGGCTCGCAGTGTGGTTATTGCACGCCGGGCTTCGTGATGAGCCTCGCCGTTGCCCACGCCGAGGGCGAACTCGCCGGCCACGGGTGCGATGCGGCGATCGAGGGCAACCTCTGCCGCTGCACCGGCTACCGGCCGATCCGCAAGGCAGCGCAGCGGCTGGCCGCGGAGCCGGTGGCTGAGGATGGGCTGGCACGCCGCCGCCAGGGCCCGGCGGCACCGCTCGCCGGGGCATGCCTCGGTGCCTTCGAGAGCCCGACGACGCTCGCCGATGCGCTCGCCGCGAAGGTCGCGCGCCCGCAAGCGCAGTGGATCGCCGGCGCCACCGATGTCGGCGTCGCACTGAGCCGCGGCGAGCGCCCCGCGGGTGGCAGCATCGCGCTCGATCGCATCGCCGAATTGCAGGTGCTCGAGATCGGGGCGGATGCGGTCCGCATCGGCGCCGGCGTGCCGCTGGCGCGGCTCGAGCGCGAACTGGCCGGCGTGTTCCCCGCGCTCGACGATCTCCTGCCCTGGTTCGCCGCGCGCCAGGTCAAGAACCGCGCGACGCTGGGCGGCAACCTTGGCAGTGCCTCGCCGATCGGCGATCTGCTGCCCTGGCTGCTGGCGCTCGATGCCGTGATCGAGCTGGCCGGTCCCGGCGGGCGCCGTGTCCAGCCGGCGGACGGCTACATCCTCGGTTACCGGAAGACCGCGCGGCAGGACGAGGAACTCGTCGTCGCCGTACGCGTGCCGCGCCACGGCGGGATCGAGGCCGGGTACAAGGTCGCCAAGCGCCAGGCCGACGACATCAGCATCGTCGCCGCGGTCTACCGGATCGAACTCGACGACGCGCGGCGCGTGCGGCTGGCGCGGCTGGCTTATGGCGGTGTCGCCGCGACGCCGGTGCGCGCGAGGGCGGTCGAGGACCTGCTGCTCGGCCGCGAGTGGAACGCAGACACCATCGAGACCGCCGCGCAGTCGCTCGAAGCCGCTTTCACCCCGCTCGACGACCACCGCGCCAGCGCCGCCTATCGCCGTGCGCTGTGCGGCGAGTTGTTCCGGCGTTTCGCCGAGGAGCGCGTGCAGCGTGCTGGAGGAGCGTTTTTGTCCGCAAAGGACGCAAAGAACGCAAAGGAAGCGTCTTGATGAACGGGCAAGGCGTCGTGGGTAGGCTTGATCCGATTCCTTCAAAGGATCTTTCGCTCTTCTTGGCGTCCTTTGCGTCCTTTGCGGACCAATCGGCTTTTCATCCTGCCCACGAGACCACCCCGTGAAGCACGAGAGCGCCCGCGGCCACGTCACCGGGTCGGCGATCTACACCGACGAGCAGCGCGTGCCCGAGCGCGTGCTGCGCCTGTATCCGGTGCAGGCGAAGCTGGCGCATGCGCGGATCCTCGGTATCGACGCCAGCGCGGCGCTGGCGATGCCGGGCGTGCTGCACGTGCTGACCGCGCGCGATGTGCCCGGGGTCAACGACACCGGGCCGATCCTCCACGACGAGCCGCTGATCCCGGCCGACGAGGTCAGCTACCACGGACAGGCGCTCGCCTGGGTCGTCGCCGAGGACGAGGAGATCGCGCGTCGCGCAGCAGCTCGGGTGCGCGTCGAGCTCGAGCCGCTGCCGGCGATCCTCTCGATCGATGCGGCGATCGCCGCGCAGCGCTTCCACCTGCCGCCTTCCCGGATCGTCCATGGCGACGTGGACGCCGCGCTGTCCGCGGCGCCGCATCGGCTCAGCGGCGAGGTGCGCTCCGGCGCGCAGGATCACTTCTACCTCGAGACCCATTCGAGCTGGGCCTATGTGGACGTCGACGGGCTCGTGCAGGTCACGAGTTCCACCCAGCACCCTTCCGAGACCCAGGCGACGGTCGCCCACGTGCTCGGGCTGCCGGCCAACCGCGTCGTCTGCCGTTGCCTGCGGATGGGCGGCGGCTTCGGCGGCAAGGAAACCCAGGCCAATGCCTTCGCTGCGCTGGCGGCGCTGGCGGCGACGCTGACCGGGCGCCCGGCCGGCATCCAGTTGCCGCGCAGCCTGGACATGCAGTTGACCGGCAAGCGCCATCCCTTCCTCGGCCGTTTCGAGGTTGGCTTCGACGACGACGGCCGCCTGCTCGGCCTGCGCGCCGATCTCGTCTCCGACGGCGGCTGGAGCTGCGATCTGTCGCCGCCGGTGTTGCTGCGCGCGCTGGTGCACATCGACAACGCCTACCACTACCCTGCCGCCGAGATCACCGGCCGCATCGCCAAGACCCACCTGCCCTCGAACACCGCCTTCCGCGGTTTCGGTGGCCCGCAGGGCATGCTGATCGGCGAGGAGATCCTCGATCGCGTCGCCCGCCACCTCGGGTTGCCGCCGCACCTGGTGCGCGAGCGCAACTTCTACGCCGAGGGGCAGCTCACGCCCTATGGCCAGCCGGTCGATGACAGCGAGATCCGGCCGGTCTGGGACGAGGTCCGCCGCCTCGCAGGTTTCGACATGCGCTGGACAGAGCGTGCCGCGTTCAACGCCGCCAGCACCGATCGCAAGCGCGGGCTGGCGATCACGCCGGTCAAGTTCGGCATCTCCTTCAACAAGACCGAGTACAACCAGGCCGGCGCGCTGGTCCATCTCTACACCGACGGCAGCGTGCAGCTGAACCACGGTGGCACCGAGATGGGGCAGGGCCTGCACACCAAGATGATCGTGGTCGCGGCACGCTCTCTAGGCATCGATCCCGCGCGGATCCGGGTGATGCCGACCGCCACCGACAAGGTGCCGAACACCTCGGCGACGGCGGCGAGCTCGGGCGCCGACATGAACGGGCAGGCGGTGCGCGCGGCCTGCGAGACGCTGAAGGCGCGCCTTGCCGACGTGGCGGCGGCGCGCCTCGCGTGCGCGGCCACCGACATCGAATTCGCCGACGACCAGGCACGCTTCGCCGGTGACCCGGCGCGCGCGATTGGCTTCGTCGACTTGGTCCGCGCCGCTTACGCCGCCCGCGTCAGCCTGTCGGCCACCGGCTACTACCGCACGCCAGTGATCCACTGGGATCCGGTCGCGTTGCGCGGCCATCCCTTCTACTACTTTGCCTATGGTGCCGCGGTCGCCGAGGTCGAGGTCGACGGCCGCACCGGCGTGCACCGGCTGCTGCGGGTCGACATCGTCCACGACGTCGGCCACAGCCTCGCCGAGGCGATCGACCTAGGCCAGATCGAGGGCGGCTTCGTGCAGGGCCTGGGCTGGCTGAGCTGCGAAGAGGTGGTCCATGGCCAGGACGGACGGCTGCTGACCGACGCGCCGAGCACCTACAAGATCCCGACCGTGAAGGACGTGCCCGAAGCCTTCAGCGTTCACCTGCACGAGCGCACGAAGGCGCCGCGCGCGCAGGTGATCGGCGGCAGCAAGGCGGTCGGCGAGCCGCCGCTGATGCTGGCGCTGGCGGTGCGCGAGGCGCTGCGCGATGCGGTCGCGGCCTTCGGGCAGGGCGGCGCGGTCGAACTGGCGAGCCCGGCGACGCCCGAGGCGATCTATCGCGCGATCCGCCAGGCGCAGGGCCGGCCGCTGTCGTGAGCGAGCGGATCATCTGCCGCCTGGCGGCACGGCTCGCGGCCGGCGAGGCCGTGGTGATGGCCAGCGTCGTCGAGGCGCGCGGGGCGACACCGCGCGCGGTGGGCGCACGGATGCTGGTCGGCGCGGACGACGACGAAGGAACCATCGGCGGCGGCGTGCTCGAGGCGCGCACGATCGAGCGTGCGCGCGCGCTGCTGGCTGGCGGCGGCGAGCGCGACGAGCTCGAGATCGAGCTGACCGGCGGTCCCGGTTCGGCCGGCGTCTGCGGCGGGCGCATGCGGATCGCGCTGCGGCGCTGGCAGGGCGCCGGGGACGCGTCGCACGCGGCTGCACTCGCGGCGCGACTGGCCGCCGGCGAGATCGTCGAGCTGTCCGAGAGCGAAGCCGGTGCCGGCGGCGCCGCGGCGCGCATCGAACCCGACCCGCGCCTCATGATCGTCGGGGGTGGCCACTGCGGCCTCGCGCTCTACGAACTGGCGCGCACGCTCGAGTACCAGATCACTGTCTACGATCCGCGCCCGGAATACGCGAACACCGAGCGCTTCCCCGGGGCACTGGTCCTTAGCGGCGAGCCGGCGGTCCTGGCAACCGCTCTCGATACGCCACGCACACTGCACGTCGTGCTGCTGACCCGCGATTTCCCCAGCGACGTCGCTGCACTCGCGGTCATCGCCCGCGCACCGCGGCGCCCCGAGTACCTCGGCATGATGGGCAGCGCACGCCGCATCCATGCCGTGCGCCAGGCACTCCCGGAGCTGGTCGATGCGCTGTCCGGTCTCGTCGCACCGGTGGGCATGGAAATCGGCGCAGAAACCCCGCACGAGATTGCGATTAGCGTGCTGGCGCAGCTGGTGCGGGTGAGGCGGGGGATGGTGGCGGCCTGATGTCGGGTCGCGTGGGTTGCGCCGCAGGCGCTGCCCGCGTGATCTCGCGGCAAGCACCCGCGTAGCCCGCCTGCGGCGGTCAACGCGGGCAACGGGGTTTATGCGGCTTGAGCCGCCGTCGTGCCTGGCCCAAACTCGCGCACTCGAGTCGGAGGAACCGCCGTGACCGCCATCGCTGATCCTGCCCAGTTGCGCGCCTTCGTCGCCGGCATGCCCAAGGCCGAGTTGCACATCCACATCGAGGGCTCGCTGGAGCCCGAGCTGATCTTCGCGCTCGCGCAGCGCAATGGCGTGTCGCTGCCCTACCCGGATGTCGAGTCACTGCGCGCGGCCTATGCCTTCACCAACCTGCAGAGCTTCCTCGACATCTACTACGCCGGCGCCAGCGTGCTGCTCAAGGAACAGGATTTCCACGACATGGCCTGGGCCTACTTCCAGCGCGCCCATGCCGATGGCGTGATCCACGCCGAGCTCTTCTTCGATCCGCAGACCCACACCGAGCGCGGTGTGGCGATGAGGACGGTCATCGACGGTCTGGAGTCGGCCTGCCGGCGGGCCAAGGCGGAGCTGGGCATCGAGTCCGAACTGATCCTGTGCTTCCTGCGCCACCTGTCCGAGGAAGCGGCTTTCGCGACGCTGGAGGAGGCACGCCCGCACCTCGGCCGCTTCATCGGCGTCGGGCTCGATTCCAGCGAGGTCGGTCATCCGCCGGAAAAGTTCGAGCGCGTCTATGCCGAGGCGCGGCGGCTGGGCCTGCGCGCGGTCGCCCATGCCGGCGAGGAAGGGCCGCCCGAGTACATCTGGGGTGCGCTGGACCGGCTGAAGGTCGAGCGCATCGACCACGGCGTGCAGTCGCTGCGCGATCCGCGCCTGGTCGAGCGCCCGGTCCGCGAGCGCATCCCGCTGACGGTCTGCCCGCTGTCGAACATCAAGCTCTGCGTGTTCCGCGATTTGCGCGCGCACAACCTCGGGCGGATGCTCGAGCTGGGCATCGTCGCGACCGTGAACTCCGACGACCCCGCCTATTTCGGCGGTTACCTCAACCAGAACTTCCATGAGACCATGAGTGCCCTGGGGCTGGGCGCGGCGGCCGCCCGCCAGCTCGCGGCCAACAGTTTCGAGGCCAGTTTCGTGTCGCCGGAGCGCCGGCAGGCGTACCTCGAGCGCCTGGATGCGCATTGCGGGCGCCACAGACTGGCGTGAAGTCCGGGATCGGGAGCGCCGCGACACGCGCTGTCATGCCCGGGCAACAGCAGTCTGGTTGCCTATTCGGCGAGCCGGCGTTACAGTTCGTATGCCTTGGTGAGTCGCCGGGGTTGTCGTACACATCCATCAAGGGGGGATGGTGTCCGAGTTGCTCGCCTTGATCGTGGCCATGGGGGCTTCGGGACTCCTGACCGCGTTCCTGATCCAGCGCGCGCCGCATTGGCGTCTCGTCGATCATCCGCAGGGACGCAAGGATCACGCGACGCCGACCCCTGTGGTGGGTGGCATCGCCGTCTTTGTCGCGCTGGCCGCCGCGGCGCTGTTCTGGCCGGATCTGCCGGCCACGCCCTGGTTCCTGATCGGCGCCGCCGGCCTGCTGGTGCTGGTGGGTGTCGTCGACGACCTCGAGGATCTCAACTGGAGATTCCGCATCGGCGCACAGGCGCTCGCTGCCGCGCTGATCGCGCTCGGTGGCCACGCCCTGCTCGAGCGCCTCGGGCACGGCGGGCCGGTCTCGCTCGAACTGGGGCTGCTATCGCTGCCCGTCACGATCTTTGCCGTGGTCGGCATCATCAACGCCGTCAACATGGTCGATGGCATCGATGGCCTCGCGGGCATGCTGGTGCTCGCCTCGCTCGCGATGATCGCGCTGCTGGCGGCCGGCGTTGCGCCCGCGGTGTTCGAGGTCAGCCTGCTCGGAGCTGGCGCCCTTGCCGGCTTCCTGCTCTTCAATCTGCGTCGACCTGGTCTGCCGCAGGCGCGCACCTTCCTGGGTAACAGCGGCAGTGCGTTGCTGGGCCTGGTCGTGGCCTGGGCGGCCATTCGCCTGACCCACGCGCCCGGCTCTCCGGTCACACCGGCACTGGCGCCCTGGCTGGTGGCGGTGCCGATCGCCGACTGCATCACGCTGATCGTCCGTCGGCTGTCGCGCGGGCGTTCACCCTTCAAGGCTGATCGCGACCACTTGCACCACCTGATGATCGACCGCGGCTGGTCGGTCGAAGGCATCGTGGGCTTCGCGCTGGTCTACCACCTGCTGGCGGCAGCCGTGGGTTTTGCGCTCTGGAAACTGGCCGTTCCCGATCTGGCCCTGATCGGGGGCTTCCTGGTGCTGATCGCAGTGCACTATGCCGGTACCGCCTGGCTCGGGCGGGTCCGTGCGCGTGAGCAGGAACGCGCGACCGAGTTCGAGGATGTGGAGCTGATCGCCCCGGTGGCCGCCGTCGCCAAGCTCTCGGCGCGGGCGGTCGAGTGGGGTGACGGCCCCCGGCGCTGAGCCCGCCCGCGCAAGCCTGTCGGTCGCTGCGGGTGCCGACTATGATCGCGGCGCTGCCACTCAATCGGCCCCGGGTTTCCTGCGGGACTCGACCCGGAGCGTCTTCACTCTCCCTGTCCACCGTGCGCGACGGCCTCGCGGCCAGCCTCACCCCTCCGGCATGACCATCCGCACGCTCCCCGATCACCTGATCAACCAGATCGCCGCCGGCGAGGTCATCGAGCGTCCGGCTTCTGTGGTCAAGGAACTGGTCGAGAACGCGCTCGATGCCGGCGCCCGCACGATCACGGTCGACATCGAGGCCGGTGGCGCCAAGCTGGTGCGGGTCAGCGACGATGGCGGCGGCATCCCGCGTGAACAACTGGCGCTTGCGCTATCGCGCCACGCGACCAGCAAGATCGCCTCGATGGAAGACCTCGAGCAGGTCCGCTCGATGGGCTTCCGTGGAGAGGCGCTGCCGAGCATCGCCTCGGTCTCGCGCTTCTCGATCGCCTCGCGCACGCCGGAGACTGCGCACGGCTGGCGGGTCGATGCGCCGGGCGGCCAGCTCGCCGAGGCGGTGGCCGAGGCGATGCGCCCGGGCACGCGCGTCGAGGCCTGGGACCTGTTCTACAACGTGCCGGCGCGCCGCAAGTTCCTGAAGGCCGAGCGCACCGAGTTCGGCCACATCGAGGACTGGCTGCAGGCGCTGGCGCTGGCGCGTCCGCAGGTCGAGTTCCGCCTCACGAACAACGGCAAATCGGTGCTGGCGCTTAAGCCCGCGGGCGATGACGCGCAGATGCGCCAGCGTCTCCGCGCGATCCTGGGGCCCGACTTTGCCGCGCGCGCGCTGGCCTTGCGGCACGAGGTCGCGGGCGTCACGCTGGAAGGCTGGATCGGCCTGCCCACCGACGCCCGCGCCCAGGCCGATCACCAGTATTTCTACGTCAACGGCCGTCTGGTGCGTGATCGCATCGTCACTCACGCGGTGCGCCAGGCCTATGCCGACGTGCTCTTCCACGGCCGCCATCCGGCCTATGTGCTGCACCTCGGCATCGACCCGGCGCGGGTCGATGTCAACGTGCATCCGGCCAAGCAGGAAGTGCGCTTCCGCGACGGGCGACTGATCCACGAACTGGTACAGCGCACGCTGGCCGAGGCCCTGGCGGCGACGCGTGCCGGCCATGTTGCCCCGAGCCCGCCGGTGTCCCCCGAGGCGCCCTTGCCCGCAATGCAGCCGGTGCTGACGACGCAAGCGCTGCCACTCGCATTCTCCCCGGCGCGACCGCCTCCGGCCGCCGCCATGGAGAGCCTGCGCGAGCTCTATGCCACGCCGCCGGCTGCACCTGCACAGGTCGCCGAGGCCTCGCCCGCCAGCGCCGCCGAAGTGCCGCCGCTCGGCTACGCCCTGGCACAACTGCACGGCATCTACATTCTCGCCCAGAGCGCCCGCGGCCTCGTCATCGTCGACATGCACGCCGCGCACGAGCGGATCACCTACGAGCGCCTGAAATCGGCGCTGGAGGCCCAGGGCGTGCACGCGCAGCGCCTGCTGGTGCCGCTCACGATCGCCGTTTCCCGGCGCGAGGCCGAACTGGCCGAAGGCGCCGGCGAGACCTTCGAGCGCATCGGTTTCGAGGTGGTCCGCAGCGGGCCCGAGGCGGTGTCGGTGCGGCGAGTGCCGAGCGCGCTCGCTGACCTCGACATCGAGGCGCTGGTGCGCGATGTGCTGGCCGATTTGCGCGAGCACGGCAGCACGCGGCGCATCGAAGAGACCCGCAACGAGTTGCTGGCGACGATGGCCTGTCACGCCTCGGTGCGGGCCAATCGCCGCCTGTCGCTGCCCGAGATGAATGCGCTGCTGCGCGACATGGAGGCCACCGAGCGCAGCGCGCAGTGCAACCACGGCCGGCCGACCTGGGTGGAGCTCGACCAGAGCGCGCTCGACAAGCTGTTCCTGCGGGGACGCTGACGTGTCCGGCGGCTATCGGCATGGCCGGATCTGGATCATCAACCAGTGGCTGCCACCGCATCCGGCGCCTACCGCCGTGCTCGCTGGCGAGCTCGCGCATGCTTTCGAGGTCGCGGGCTGGCGGGTGCTGCGGATGTCGCGCGGGCGAGCGGTCGATCCGCCTGCCAGCGGCGACCACCACGAGATCGACCGGGTGCAGCCTGCGACCGGGATGTTCGCAAAGCTTGCCGCATGGCCGCGCTTCGCCTGGCGGGGCTACCGCGCACTGCGGCGTGAGGTGGCCGATGGCGACTGCCTGATCGTGACCAGCGACCCGCCACTTTACTTCCTGGTGGCCCGCTTCGCGCTGCGCGGACGGGCGGTGCGCTTCGTGCACTGGAGCCAGGACGTCTATCCGGAGGTCGCGATCGCACACTGGCCGGCGCTGGCGCGCTGGCTGGCGCCGCTGGCGCGACTGCGCGACCGCGCGCTCGGCAAGATCGACCGCGTGGTCGCGATCAGCCCGGCGATGGCCGAGCGCTTCGATGGCCATGCCCGCGATGTGGTCGTGATCCCCAACTGGACCCAGGTCGCGCACGCCGAGGCGCCTGCGACCAGCGAGTCACGCCTGCGTCGCGCCCACTTCGGCGGCGAGGATTTCGTCGTGATGTACTCGGGCAACCTCGGGCGCGTGCACGAGTTCGATACGCTGGTCGAGGCGGCGCTGAAGCTCGTGGATGAGTCGAGGATCCGCTTCCTGATCGTCGGCGAAGGCCCGCGCCTGACCGCGCTGAAAGCGCGCGTCGCCGAACTCGCGCTGCGCTCCTTCACCTTCCTGCCGCTGCAGGCCAGGGAGTCGCTTGCCGATTCACTGGCGGCAGCGGACGTGCACTACGTCAGCCTGCGCAGCTGTTTCGATGGCCTCGTCCTGCCGAGCAAGCTCTACGGCATCGCCGCGGCCGGTCGGCCGGTGCTGTTCTGCGGCAAGGTCGATGGCGAAGCGGCGAGCCTGCTGGCACGACATGGTTGTGGTCTGGCCGTGGCCGAAGGCGATGTCGATGGACTCGTGGGCGCGATTCGTCAGCTCCGCGACGATGCCGGCAGCCGTGTGCGCCTGGGCCATGCGGCGCTCGAACTGCTCGCCACCCAGGGCACCCGCGAGGAGGCGCTGCGACGCTGGGCGGATGTGGTGATGGCCTTGCAGACGGAGTGAGGGTGGGGCCGCGTGGGGTGAGATGCCGCTAGCTCTGGTCGATGTCGACTGGGTAGCAGAGCAAGCGTCGGCATGAATGCCGACCCACAGGAGCGCCGCGCTCGTGTGGGTCCGGATTCATCCGGACGCTTTTCTGCCGTAGGAGCGCGCTCTGCGCGCGAAGGAGTCTGCGGTGAGCCCGTATCGCGCCCAGAGGGCGCTCCTACGCACGAAAGGGTCTGCGGCGAGCCCGAATCGCGCCCAAGGGCGCTCCTACGAGCGGCGCTGCAAAACCTCCCCACTGCAAATCACCACATCGGCCGGGCGCAGGGCGAACAGGCCGACGGTGACGACGCCGGGAATCTGGTTCCAGCTCCGCTCGATCTCCTCGGGATGGGTGAGCTGCAGGCCGTGGACATCGAGGATCTGGTTGCCGTTGTCGGTACTCACGCCCTCGCGCAGCACCGGATGGCCGCCGGACTTGACGATCTGGCGGGCGACGAAGCTGCGCGCCATCGGGATGACTTCCACCGGCAGCGGGAAGCGGCCGAGCAAGTCGACGCGCTTGCTGTCGTCGATCAGGCAGACGAAGCGATGGCTGGCGCCGGCGATGATCTTTTCCCGGGTCAGCGCGCCGCCGCCGCCCTTGATCAGGCGGAACCAGGGATCGCACTCGTCGGCGCCATCGATGTAGACCGGCAGATCGCCGGTGCTGTTGAGTTCGAGCACCGGGATGCCGTGCTCCTTCAGCAGGCGCGTGGTGGCTTCCGAGCTCGATACCGCGCCCTCGATGTCGTGTCGGCGCTTGGCCAGCAGCGGAATGAACTGGTTCACGGTCGAGCCGGTGCCGACGCCGATGACGGCGCCATCCTCGACGTAGCGCATCGCGGCCTCGGCCGAGCGGCGTTTCTGTTCGTCCTGGCTCATCGTTTGGTCCTCGTCCTGGCCATGGCGGTGATGATCGCGAATTGTTCGGGCTCCACCGGCATCACCGAGAGCCGGTTGCCGCGTTTGACCAGCGGCATCTCGGCCAAGCCGGGCATGGACTTCAACGCATCGAGCGCGATGACCTCGGGAAAGCTCGCAAGGAACTCCACCTCGACAGCCGACCAGCGCGGATCCTCGGGCTTGCTGCCGGGATCAAAGTACTCGCTGCCCGGGTCGAACTGGGTCGGGTCCGGGAAGGCGGTGCGACTGATCCGCGCGATGCCAACGACGCCCGGCTGCGCGCAACTCGAGTGGTAGAACAGCACCTCGTCGCCGACCGCCATCTGGCGCATGTAGTTGCGCGCCTGGTAATTGCGCACGCCGTCCCAGGCCTCGCGCCGCTTGCGTTGCAGGTCGGCGATCGAGAAGACGTCCGGCTCGCTCTTCATCAACCAAAAAGGCACGAGCCCTCCTCGTCGCGATCGTTGGAACTGCAGTTGCTCAAGCCTCTGGGCACGAACTGTCCCTCTCGAATTCTGCGGGCTCGCTCTTCATCAACCAACAGGCCATCAGCTCTCCGTTGCTGTCGTGATCGGGAAATAGCCCAGTTCCGTGGCCACCGCGTCCATCGGGATGTCCCAGGGTTCGGCGGGGATGTCCTCGACCTCCTGGCAGGCGTGCGCGACGCCGACCAGCAGCGGCGGGGCATGGCGTCCGGCACGGCAGGCCAGCGCACGGTCGTAATAGCCGGCGCCTGAGCCCAGGCGATGGCCGCGGCGGTCGAAGGCAACGAGCGGCAGCAGGATCACCTCGATGGCGTCCGCCCCCAGCAGATCGCGGGTATCGACCATCGGCTCGAGAATGCCGAAGCGGTTGCGCTTCAGTCGCTGCACGTCACCGTTCCAGTGGGCGAAGTGCATGCCGGGCAGGGCGTGCTCGATGTGCGGCAGGTAGATCTCGACCTGGCGCGCCAGCAGAGCGTGCAGCGTGGGCATCGGGTCGATCTCGCTGCCGCTCGCCACATAAGCGGCGAGGCGCCGGGCGCCTGCCAACTCGGGCCTGTCCGCCAGGTGGGACGACAGCGCCGCTGCCGCCTCCGCGCGAGCTTCCTCGCCCAGTGCTCGGCGTGCGGCGCGAGCCTGGGTGCGCAGCGCGTGGCGACGTGTGGCGATGTCCGGTTGCGTGCTGCCCATCGCGTGAAAAAGGGTCCTCCGCCGATGCCGATGCGGGTCTGGCGACCTTGATCCTTCGGATCAGGTGGGAGAAGAAAGGCCGTTAAAGGCGGTCCGCTGCGAGGCGGACATGCACATGCACGGCTTGGGATTCCTCCCAAGGTCGAACAACAGGGTCAAGGTATATGGCTGACGCGCTGTCGCACAACGCAGAGGACGCCCCTGCAGTCTATGCCCGTGGCGCGCCCGCGGCCAGCGCCTGGTCGAGCTTGTGGTTCAGCTTGCGCAGCTCCTCGGCTACGTCGATGCCGGATTGCTGCAGCTCGCCACGCATCTGCAGCGACTCGTGGGCGATGTTCAGCGCCGCCATCACGGCGATGCGCTCGAGGCCGACCAGTTTCGCGTTGTTGCGGATCTCGCGCATGCGCGCATCGAGGAATGCCGCTGCAGCGACGAGGCCCGGCTTCTCTTCGGGCGTGCAGGCGACGGCATATTCGCGGTCGAGAATGACGACGGTGACGGCCTGGGCGCTCATCCGTGCTGCTCCAGCGCCTTCAGCCTGGAGATCATGGCCTCGACCCGGCTGCGCGCCTGCTCGTTCTTGGCGAGCAGGGTGGCCCGCTCGCGCGAAAGCGAGTCATGCGCCTGCCGCAGCGTCTCGTTCTCGCGGGCGAGGCGTGAGTGGGCACTCAACAACGCGTCGAGTTTCGCGGACAACTCCGCGAGTTCCGTCCTGACATCTGCACCTTGCGCCATGAGCGACGATTGCCACGGATGACCCGGTCTGCACTATAGCAACGCTGCCGTCGCCGCGGAGACCGGTCACCCGCGGGTGACCGGCACAGGGCTCAGCCGGCGTTGCGCGGGGTGTCCTCGGCTTCGGCGGCGGGCGTTTCAGCCGGCGATCCAGACGCTTCCGGCGTGGCTTCCGCGGGGGCGCTGGCGGCGTCCTCTGCCTGGGCTACCGGCAGTTCCGGCGCCTTGGCCGCTGCCGGCTCGCCCACAGTTGCCTCGGCCACTGCCGGCGTCTCGTCGGCCACCGCAGGCGCCTCTGCCCCGGTGACGGGTTCCGTCGTCACCTCGGGCTCCATCACCGGGGCCGGCGACGGCGCTTCGACCACGGCTGGCGTCTCGATCACGCTGGCTTCCGCAATGACTTCGGGCGCGCTCGCCACAGCCTCCGTCGCCTCGGCGATCGCCATTGCGGCCGGTTCGCTGGCCACAGGCTCGGCAACCGCTTCGACCGCCACGCTTGCGCTGCTCTCCGCCGATTCGGCAGGCGGGGTCGCTGCGAGTTCAGTGGCGGCCGCAACTTCGGCCCGGACTTCCGGCCGTTCCTCGCCCTCGTCCTCCCAGTCACTCTCGGCGTCGGCATCGGCCTCGAGCTCCGCCGTTCCGTCGGCGCCCAGTTCGCTCGCCTGCGCGGCCTCGCGACGGGCGCGCCGACGCCGACCGCCGCGGCGGCGGCGCTTGCGCGGCGCGCCATCGGCCGTTGCCGGCGTCTCCGGATTCGACGTTGCTTCGGTGGTGATCGCTTCCATCGCCGCCGTCTCTGCCGGCACCGCCTCGATCAGCGCGCTGGTGGCCGCTGCCGCCACGGCGGCGGGCATCGCTTCGACGGCCGGGGCAGCCGCGGTCATCGGCCCTTCGCCGACCGCTGCCGCGCTGGCAACAGGCGCCGCTTCGGGCTTGCGTCCTCCTTCGCCACGCTGCCGCTGTTTCTGCTCGCCGCGGCGGCCGCCCTGGCCCTGCTGGCCCTGTCCTTGCGGCTGGCCCTGGCCCTGCGGTGCTGCCGGCGCGGGCGTGGCCGTGGCCGCTGCTGCGGCTGGCGTCTGGCTCGGCTGGCCGGTCGGCTTGCCCCCCTTGCCGTCCTGGCGACGGCCCTCGCGACCCTCGCGTCCTTCGCGACGTTCATCGCCGCGACCGCCACGTTCGCGGCGCCCGTCGCGACGATCGCGCCGATCCTCGCCACGGCCACCACGCTCGCCGCGTTCGCCGCGCTGACCCTGGCCACCGCCGGGCTTGCCGGTGGTGCCCGACTCTGCGGCAGGCGTCGCCGGGGCAGTTGTCGGCGCCTCGGCGCGACGACCGCGCAGCCAGCTCATGAAGCGGGCGACGATGCCGCTGTGTTGCGGCGGCGCAGCGATCTCGGCGGCCACCGGTGCGGCGACGGAGGCGGTGGCTGCGACCGGCGCTGCTTCGGCATCCTCGCGCTGCGGCGCAGGCGTCTGCGGCTTGATGCCGGCGACCGCCGGTTGCTCGGCCGGCGCCTCGGTGCCGCCGCCCGCCAGTGCCTTCTCGGCATAATCGTAGGCTGGCTTCTGCACACGCTTGTAGCTCGGGCCGGTCTGTTCGTCGAGTTCGCTCGAACGCACGCGCTGGATCTCGAACTGCGGCGTCTCGATGTGCGGGTTGGCGACCACCACCACCGGGGTCTCGTGACGCTGCTCGATCGCGTTGATCGCCGCGCGCTTCTCGTTGAGCAGGAAGTTGGCGACGTCGATCGGCACCTGGACCACCACCTGCCCGGTGTTGTCCTTCATCGACTGCTCTTCGATCAGGCGCAGCACCGACAGCGACAGCGATTCGATGCTGCGGATGCGGCCATTGCCGTGGCAGCGCGGGCAGACGCCGGCGGTGGCTTCACCGAGCGAGGGCCGCAGGCGCTGGCGCGAGAGTTCGAGCAGGCCGAAGCGGGAGATGCGGCCGAGCTGGACGCGCGCGCGGTCGGGCTTCATCGCATCGCGCAGCCGGTCCTCGACCTCGCGCTGGTGGCGCGAGCTCTCCATGTCGATGAAGTCGATGACCACCAGGCCACCGACATCGCGGATGCGCAACTGGCGGGCGATCTCCTCGGCCGCCTCGAGGTTGGTGTTGAACGCGGTTTCCTCGATGTCGCTGCCCTTGGTGGCGCGCGCGGAGTTGATGTCGATCGCGGTCAGCGCCTCGCCCGGGTCGATCACCAGCGAGCCGCCGCTCGGCAGCCTCACCTGGCGCGAGAAGGCGCTCTCGATCTGGCTCTCGATCTGGTAGCGGTTGAACAGCGGCGTGGCGTCACGGTAGAGCTTGAGCTTGCGCAGGCTGGTCGGCATGACCTGCTGCATGAACTCGCGCGCCTCGTTGTAGACCTCCTCGCTGTCGACCAGGATCTCGCCGACATCGTTGCGCAGGTAGTCGCGCAGCGCGCGGATGATCAGCTTGCTCTCCTGGTAGACGAGGAAAGGTCCCGGACGGCTCTTCGTCGCCTGGTCGATGGCCTGCCAGAGCTGCGAGAGGTAGTTGAGGTCCCATTGCAGCTCTTCGGCATCGCGGCCGAGGCCGGCGGTGCGCACGATCAGGCTCTGGCCGTCCGGCACCGTGAGCTGGTCGATGGCCTCCTTGATCGCCTGGCGATCCTCGCCCTCGATGCGCCGCGAGACGCCGCCGGCATTCGGGCTGTTCGGCATAAGCACCAGGTAGCGGCCCGCCAGCGAAATGAAGGTGGTCAGCGCCGCACCCTTGTTGCCGCGCTCCTCCTTCTCGACCTGGACCAGCAGTTCCTGGCCTTCCTTGAGGATTTCGCGGATGTTGTTCTTCAGCGAAGTCCCCTCGGCAAAATAGGTCTTCGCGATCTCCTTCAGCGGCAGGAAGCCGTGGCGCTCACCGCCGTAATCGACGAAGCAGGCTTCCAGGCTGGGTTCGACGCGGGTGATCCGCGCCTTGTAGATATTCGATTTCTTCTGTTCCCGCGAGGGGATTTCGATGTCGAGGTCGTACAGGGCCTGGCCATCGACGATCGCCACGCGCAGCTCTTCGGGCTGCGTGGCGTTGATCAGCATTCTCTTCATCTGTTCTGGTCCCTGGCGCTCGACCGCAGCCCTCGTTTCCACGCCCGCCGTTCGCGGACACGGCGCCCGATGGGGCAGCGCGCGTACCAGCGAGGAACGGGGCGGGAACAGAAGGGGCAGGAGCGCCGCGTTGTGCGAATCCCTGGGTGAACGGGAATGGCCATGGGGCCAGCTCCCGGGTCCTTCCGTCTGCCGGCCTATACTGCCGGCTCCCTGACGGGGTCCGGGTTCCTGGCGGACAGCAACAGGTATTCCACGGACCGAAGGAATATAGCAAGGCCATGGCACGGAAGCACCCCACCAGGCCGCGCAGCGGCGTGCCGGCATCCCGGCGTGACGAGGCCCGGCCGGCCGGCAAGGCATCGCAGCGGCGCGACGGTCTCTCGGCAGCGGGCCGGACCGGCTCCGCGCGCGCCGCTGTGCCAGTAGCCGGCAGGGCACCGTCCCGCGGTGACGGTCCGCCGGCAGCCGGTCGAACCCCGTCCCGCCGCGACGGCAGCCGGCCGGCGGCCAGGTCAGCGCCAGGGCCCGGTGCCGCGCGCAGCCATCCGCGGCCTCTACGCCAGCCAGCCGATGATCAGTTGATCGCGGAGCGGCCGCGCAAGCCCAGGCCTGAGCCGGCCCCGGCGGTGCAGCATGGCGTGCGCGTCGAGGTCGTCGACGCCGAGCGCGCCGGCCAGCGACTGGACAATTTCCTGGCCACGCGCATGAAGGGCGTGCCGAAAGCCGCGGTCTACCGGATGCTGCGTACCGGCCAGGTGCGGGTGAACGGCAAGCGTGCACAGCCCGACACCCGCCTCGCCAGTGGCGACGAGGTGCGTATCCCGCCCTTCCAGGCGCTGGCGCCCGGCGCACCGCCGCCGCCGTCGGAGTCGCTGCGCGACACCCTCGCGGCGCGGGTGTTGCGCGAGGACGGCGAGCTCATCGTGCTCGACAAGCCCAGCGGCCTGGCTGCCCACGGCGGCAGCGGTGTGTCGCTCGGCGCGATCGAGGCGATGCGCGCGCTCCGGCCCAATCTCCAGATCGAACTCGTGCACCGGCTTGATCGCGATACCAGCGGACTGATGCTGATGGCCAAGAAGCACAGCGCGCTGCGCCGCCTGCAGGCGCTGATCCGCGAGGGCCGGGTCGAGAAGCACTACCTGGCGCTGGTGATGGGCGAGCCGGCGCGCGAGCGCTTCGAGGTCAAGGCGGCGCTGGCGAAGAACCTGTTGCGCGGGGGCGAACGCATGGTCGAGGTCGACGAGGAAAGCGGCAAACCGTCGATTTCACGTTTCCGGGTGATCGAGCGTTTTCCGGGCGCGGCCCTGGTGGATGTGCAGATCCTGACCGGGCGCACGCACCAGATCCGCGTCCATGCCGCCCATGCCGGTCACCCGCTGGCCGGGGACAGCAAGTACGGCGATGAGGAGTTCAACAAGCGCATGCGCGCGGCGGGGCTCAAGCGCCTGTTCCTGCACGCCCACAGCTTGCGTTTCCCGTGGGGCAGCGAGGGCGAGGAGATGCTGCTGGCGGCGCCGCTGGCGCCGGAGTTGCGGGCGGTGCTCGAAGAGCTGGGGCAGAGCGCGTGAGCGACCCACGATTTGCCGGCATCGCCCGCTTGTATGGCCTCGACGGGCTGGCGCGGCTGCGCTCGGCGCATGTCGCGGTGATCGGCGTCGGCGGAGTCGGCTCGTGGGCGGCCGAAGCGCTCGCGCGCAGCGGCGTCGGCGCGATCACGCTTGTCGATGGCGACGAAGTCTGCCTGTCGAACACCAACCGCCAGTCGCACGCGCTGGCCGGCCAGTACGGGCGGATCAAGGTCGAGGTGATGGCCGAGCGCCTGCGCGCGATCTCGCCGGATTGCCAGGTCAACCCGCTGGCGCAGTTCCTGACGCCTTCGACGCTCGAGTTGCTGACGACCAGCGGCTTCGATGCGGTGCTCGATTGCTGCGATGCCTTCCGCGTCAAGGTCGAGACCATCGTCCACTGCCGTCGCCACAAGCTGCCGCTGGTGGTGGTCGGATCGGCTGGCGGCCGCATCGACCCGACCCGCGTGCAAGTGCGCGACCTCTCGCGCACCGAGCACGATGCCCTGCTCAGCCTGATCCGCAAGAAGCTGCGCGAGGAGTTCCGCTTCCCGCGCGGCCCCAAGCGCTATTTCGGCGTCCCGGCCGTCTACTCGCTGGAGAACGTGCGCTATCCGAGCGCCGAGGGTGGCGTCTGCTTTTCCAAGCCGGCGACGCTGGAAGAGGGCCGCCTCGATTGCGGCGGCGGCCTCGGTGCCGCGACGCACGTCACCGGCACCTTTGCCTTCGTCGCGGTGGGCGAGTTGATCCGGCGGATGCTGGCGTAGGAGTCCTGGTGGCCCCTTTCGGTGCGCTTGTTCGCGCATCGAACACTGGACTGGGGGCAAGGGGCGGGGGGCAGGGGATCAGGTTCGAGTCGCGGTCGGCTCGTGCCGCTCGATCAACCCCCTGCCCCCGTTCCCATGCCCCTTCTGCGACGGCAATCAAATCAGTGCGTTATGGCATGTTCGGTGAGAGCGCCCTCTGGGCGCGAAAACGGGCTTT
>JANJUH010000022.1 GCA_024710675.1 Lysobacterales bacterium | reverse complement strand
GCCCCCTGCCCCCTGCCCCCTGCCCCTGTCACCAATCCGCCAAGAAACATCCATTGACTTACCCTGAACGCGCGTTCAGCATTCGCGCCCGTCTAGGGGACGGCTGGGGAGCCTGTCATGACGATGTCTCGCGCTACGGTGTGGCGCGCGCTTTCCTGCGCGCTGCTGATGGGGATGGGGACGGCCGCATCGGCCGATGTCTTCATCAACGAACTGCATTACGACAACAGCGGTACCGACGCCAACGAGCGCGTCGAGATCATCGGCAATGCCGGCACCAGCCTCTCGGGCTGGAAGGTCGTGCTTTACAACGGTGGTGATCGCAAGGCCTACCGGACCGTCAGCCTGTCCGGCACCCTGCCGAACCAGTGCGGCGGCCACGGCACGCTGTGGTTCGCGGTCACCGGCATCCAGAATGGCAATCCCGATGGCATCGCGCTGGTCAATGCCAGCAATCAGGTCATCGAGTTCCTGAGCTACGGTGGCACCTTCACGGCGGCCGACGGTCTTGCAGCCGGTCGCACCAGCGTCAACATGGGCGTGACCGAAAGCTCCTCGACGCTGTCGACGCAGTCGCTGCAGCGCAAGGGCACCGGCACGACCGCGGCGCAGTTCACCTGGAGCGCACCTTCGACCTCCTCCTGGGGCGCCTGCAACAGCGGCCAGACCTTGAGCGGCGGCACCACCGACGCCGCCCCGACCGTCAGCAGCACCTCGCCAGCCAACGGCGCCACCGGTGTCGCCGTCAGCAGCAATGTGACCATCAACTTCTCGGAGGCCGTCACGCTGGCCAGCGGCTGGTACACCATCAGTTGCCCGAGCGGCAGCCGCACCGCCGCGCAATCGGGCAGCGGGTCCACTTACACGCTGAACCCGGGAACCGATTTCGCCGCCGGCGAGACCTGCACGGTCACCGTCCTGGCGTCACGCGTCACCGACACCGATGGCACACCGACCGCGATGGCGGCGAACCACAGCTTCTCCTTCACCACGACGCCTGCGAGCGGCGGCACGACGCTGCAGAACGGCGTGCCGGTGACCGGCATCGGCGGCTCGACGGGCACCGAGCGCCGCTACACGATGAGCGTGCCGAGCGGCGCCAGCAACCTGGTGTTCCAGACCTCGGGCGGCACCGGTGATGCTGATCTGTACGTGCGCTACGGCACGGCGCCGACCACCACCACCTACGACTGCCGTCCGTACGCCACCGGCAACGCCGAGACCTGCAGCTTCGCCACGCCCAGTGCCGGCACCTGGCATGTGATGGTGCGGATGTACAACACGGTCTCGGGCGTCTCGCTGGTCGGCAGCTACTCGACGGCCCCCGCCGATGCCGCTCCGACCGTGAGCTCGACCAGCCCGGCAGCCGGCACCAGCAACCACCCGACCAACGGCAACATCGGCGTGACCTTCAGCGAAGCGGTCACACTCGCGTCCGGCTGGCACACGCTGGTCTGCACGCAGAGCGGCACCAAGGCCACGACGGTCAGCGGCAGCGGCGCCAGCTACACGATCGACCCCAGCGTCGATTTCACCGCCAACGAGAGCTGCACGCTGACGGTGCTCGCCAGCCGGGTCACCGACATCGATGGCACGCCGACGCCGATGGCCGTCAATCACACGCTGAGCTTCGGCGTCGCCGGCACCGGCAGCGGCTACTACGCGAGCGTGAACGCCACCAGCAGCGCCAACCTGCGCGCGACCTTGCACCCGGTGATCGACGACCACACCAAGATCCCGTATTCGCAGTCGGGCAGCGTCGATACCTGGTACGTGCTCGAGCGCGCCGACGAGGATCCGCTCAATGCCTCGCGCATCCTCGACATCTACAAGAACGCGAGCTACGCCAAGGTCGGTGGCGGCAACACCAGCTACAACCGCGAGCACACCTGGCCGAAGTCGCTCGGTTTCCCCAACGACGGATCGAGCAACTACCCGTACACCGACACCCACATGCTGATGCTCTCGGACATCAGCCACAACTCGGCGCGCGGCAACCTGCCCTTCGGCAACTGCCCGTCGGGGTCAGAGGTTTTCGCGACGGTGGCCTACTACGGCCAGGGCGGCACGGGCCAGAACAACTACCGCTGCGGCAACTACTGGCAGGTCTGGGACAAGCTCAAGGGCAATGTCGCCCGCGCGATCTTCTACATGGACATCCGCTACGAAGGCGGCACGCACGGCGTCACCGGCGTCGCCGAACCCGACCTGCGCCTGACCGACAACGCCAGCCTGATCACGGGTACCACCGGCAATGCCTCGGTGGCCTACATGGGCCTGCTGTCGACGCTGATCCAGTGGCACAACGAGGACCCGGTCGACGACCGCGAGCGCCTGCGCAACGAGGTGATCTTCAACTACCAGGGCAACCGCAACCCCTTCGTCGACAATCCGCAGTGGGTGGCCTGCCTTTACCAGAACGTCTGCAACTGAGTTTTCAGTTCACTTCCCGCAGGACCCGACGGGCCCCGAGTGGGCCCGTCGGCTTTTGGGGCTTCAGGACCCGGGACCCGGTGAAGGCTCGGCCATCGTGATGTAGGAGCGCGCTCTGCGCGCGAAGCGACCTTGCCGCGTAACCCATCGCGCCCGAGGGCGCTCCTGCGGGTGGTGAGGACGACAGCGCCACGGCAAGCCCGGGCTGGCGACGTCGCGCAGATCATTGGCGCTTGCGGGACCCGGGCATGGCTCGCCCACCGAATGTAGGAGCGCGCTCTGCGCGCGAAGCGACGTTGCCGCAAGACCCATCGCGCCCGAGGGCGCTCCTACGGGTGCTTGGCGGGCCTAACGCCGCTCCACCCTCGAGGCCACCTCGGTCAGCGGCGCGATCGCGGTCGGGCCGCGGCGCCATGGTGAGCCCGGGCTGGCGGCGTCGTGCACATCGACCGTGGCGCGTCCCGCGAGCATCGCATCGAAGGTGAACTGGATGTTGCCGCCGCCTGCCGTGGTCGCCGCCACGTACGCGCAGTGCGGGCAGGCGCCGCGGTAGCTGTCCATCGCCAGGGTTTCGCTGCGCTCGTTGCTGCCGCTGCCGAGCACCCAGCGCGGCTGTCCGCTGCCGTCGTAGAAATAGGCAACGGCGACGCGCAGCGGGTCGGACGTGAAAAGGCTCAGTCCCCAGCCCGGATCGGCCGGATCGAACCAGGTCGCGGTGCGCTCGGGCGCGGCCAGCGGCGTGCCGGCGAGCAGCGAGGTGACCGACTCGCTGCCGCTGCGCGCACCCAGGGTCCACGCGAAGCTGGCGTTCGTCGCATCGGTGAAGTCGAGCGTCACCTGTCCGACCGGTGCGCCCACCGCCGCGCTGCCGTTCCAGGTGTAGCGCTCCAGCGTCGCCGTCCACGGATTGGCACGCGGGCCGGCGGCGAGGTACCAGGTCGGGCTACCGTCCTCGGCATAGGTGTACCAGATCAGCGACATCGCCGAGCCGGCGTGCTGCAGGTCGAATCCCGAACCGGAACGCGCCGGGTTGTACCAGAGGCCGGCCAGGGCCTTGACCGTGGTTGACGTGGCATCCGCCGGATCCGAACCCTGGCGGCGCTCGACGCCATCGAGCACACCATCGCCGTCACGATCAATGCCCAGCCGGCGACCGAGTCCGCGGGGCACCGCGGTATAGGTGATCGGCTGCGCTGCACTGGCCAGTGCCGGCATCGCCGCAGCCTCCACGGGCGTGCCACCATCGGCCGGCAGGAAGCGATCGGAGGGTGCATCGAAAGCCCAGCCCTGCGTCGACGAACGCGCCACGAGGTCGATCTTGCCGCCGCGCGCCAGCGCCAGCATGGCCAGCGCCCGTTCGGGCACGGCGCCACCGGCATGCGTCGCCTGCCCGCCCACCGCGGCATGCGCGTCCTTCGACAACGGGGCCGGGGCGCCCAGCTGCGGATTCTGCAGCGGGAACTCGGATCCCGAGAAGGCCAGCATCAGCGCCACCAGATCGGCCACCTCCTGGTCGCTGCGCACATTGAAGACATTCGCCGACAGGAAGCGCGACAGCGAATCCACGGCGCCGTCGTGGAAGTGTCCGAAGCCAGCCAGGCTCTCGGACTGGGTGGTCTCGAAGCCGACCTTGTCGTACATGTTGCGCAACTGGGGCGTCTTGATCGAGATATTGGTGCCGCCATCGGTGCTGACGATGCCGAGGCTGTTCTCGCCCATCGGGCCCATCGGCTTGGTTTGCCCGCCGACCGCGAAGTTGAGCGAACCGAGCAGCAGCGGCCCGTTGACCGCCATGCCGGTCGGCAGCGTGTGGCAGCTCACGCACTGGAAGGGTGGGTCGAGCAGCCCGAACACATAGCGCTCGAGTCCGCGCACCGCATCGCCGGCCGGCAAGGGCTGCCCGGCCATCGAGAAGCGACCGCTGGTGTAGTGACCCTCGAGCGGCAGCGCGGTCGGCAGCGAGTTGTCGAAGTTGCGGAAGGGATTGGGAGGGAAGGTGATCGTCGCGAGAAAGTCCTCGAAGGACTGCATTTCGGCCGCCGTCAGCAGCGCATCGTCGCCGAGCAGTCCCTCGAAGGCCGGGTTGAAGGCCTCGATGCCCTCGCGGTCACCACGCCAGTGGTGCGGCTCGTGGCCGATGATGTCCTGCAGGGTCTGCGTGGTCATCGGCCCCTTCATCTCGTGCCAGTCCTGGCAGGGCTGCAGGCCGATCGTGGTCTGGCAGTTCTGGTTGAAGCGCTTGACCGGCAAGCTGGGGTCGCCGAGGTCCCAGGCCAGTCGGTCCATGCGCGCATCGACATGGCAGGACGCGCAGGAGACGTGGCCGGTGCCGCTGGTGCGGTGGGTGTCGTAGAGGAAGGGGCGACCCGCACGGATCGCCGCCGGCAGCGGATCGAAGGCGGCGAGGCGACCGGTCTCGGTGCGTGCAGCGAGATCCACCGTCGACAGGCTGGCCTCGAAGTGGTTCCAGACGTAGAGGCGTTGGCGGTCGCCGTCGACGACCAGCCCGGCAGGGCCCTCTCCGACCGCGATCGGCGCACCGACGCGCGCCCCGCTGGCGTCGATCTCGATGACATTGTTCGAGCCCATGCCGGCGACGAAGGCGCGGCTGCCGTCGGGGTGCCAGGCGATCGCGCGCGGATCGCCGATGGCCTTGGGGCGCTCGCTGGCCGGCAGCGTGCTGCTGACATAGTTGATCTGCGGATTGAGGTCGACGATCGCCGACGTAGCCCCGGCCGGGTCGGCCAGTGCCAGCTTCACTTCGAGGAAGCGGCCGTTGAGTTTGGGTTCGAAACGCACCTGGTTGCGTGCATCGGTGCCGACCAGCGCGACGCGCCCGCTACCCGGCTGCACCGAGATCGCCATGCCGATGTTCATCAGGCGCTCGAGGTAGCTGACCTGCAGCGTGCTGGCATCGATCACTGCGATGTCGCGGTCGATCAGGGTCCAGCCGGGGCGGCGGCCCGAGGACTGCGCCAGGGGACCGGAAACAAAGTCGGTCCAGTCGCCGGTGTTGTCGTCCCGCCAACGCCCAGCCGCATCGCGCTTGACGATCAGGCTGACCCGCGGCGGCACGGCGCCGGACTGGATCGGCGGGTCGAAGGCCGTGCCGGCATTCGGCGGTGGGTTCTGGCCACCATAGGGCCCGCGCGCGTCGTTGACGACATTCGGCACGCCCGGGTTGATGGCGGCGAAACCACCGGCCAGCACGGTGCTGCCGTTGCCCGACTCGAAGATCGCCGCGTAGACCTTGCTGCCGTCGGGACTGACCGCCAGCGCGCGCGGATCCTCGGCACGAATCGGCACCACGGTGGGCGCACGGCCGAGATCGGCCGTGTCGTAGACCAGGATCCGGTTGGCCTGCGAGCAGGACACGAAGGCCCTCCCCTGCGCGAACACCACATCGAAGGGCTCGTCGGCAGTCTGCAGCGTCGCCTTGACGCTGCGCGTGGCGACATCCACCACGCTGACGGTGTCCGAGATGTGGTTGACCACCCATAGCTCGCCGTCGTTGCGAAAGCGCACCGACACCGGGTCGTAGCCGACCATGACGTGGCCCATTGGCACCACGCCCTCGTCGCGCACCGCGTAGAGCTGCACGCGGTTGTCGGCGGTGTGGGCGGCGGCCAGCCAGCGGCCGTCAGGGCTGCGGTCCAGCGCGTGGACCGGATGGTTTTCGAAGTTCACATGCGGAAGGTCGGCCGCCACCAGTGCGCCGGCCCACAGCCATCCCAGTCCCGCCATCAGCACGCGCATCAGTCTCTCCCTCGTTCGCCCCGTTCGTACTCGCAACGCGCCAGATCCTGACGGGTTGACGACTAACGCTTCTTCTGCGGCCGCTTCCAGCCCGGCACGGTCTTCTGCGGTGCCCGTGTCAGCGTCAGTTCGCCGGCAGGTGCATCCTTGCTTACGGTCGAACCGGCGCCAATCGTCGCACCCGCGCCGATGGTCACCGGCGCCACCAGCGCAGAGTTCGAGCCGACGAAGACCTCGTCGCCGATCGTCGTCGTCCACTTGTTGACGCCGTCGTAGTTGCAGGTGATGGTGCCGGCGCCGATGTTGACGCGCTCACCGATCTCGGCGTCGCCGATGTAGCTCAGGTGGTTCGCCTTGCTGCCACGGCCCAGGCGCGCCTTCTTCACCTCGACGAAGTTTCCGACGTGGCTGCCCTCGGCCAGTTCGGCGCCCGGGCGCAGGCGCGCATAGGGGCCGATGCGGCAGGCCCCCGTGGTCCGGGCACCCTCGAGATCACAATGACCGAGCACTTCGGTGCCGGCCGCCAGTTCGACGTCCTTGAGGCGCACGAAGGGACCGATGCGCACGCCGTCTCCCAGCACGACACGCCCTTCGAGGATCACGTCGACGTCGAGCGAGACATCGCTGCCGAGCGTCACTTCCCCGCGCACATCGACGCGCGCCGGATCAGCCACGCGCAGGCCCAGCGAGCAGAGTTCGCGCACGCGGCGGCGCTGGTAGTGGCGTTCCAGATCTGCGAGTTGCCAGGGATCGTTGGCACCAAAGGACTCGTGAGGGTCACTGCAGGGCACCGCGAGTGCAGCCTGTCCGTCGGCAGCCGCCAGCGCGAAAACATCGGTCAGGTAGAGCTCGCCCTGGGCATTGTCGGGGCGGATCGCTGCCAGCCATCGGCGCAGTTCGCCCGCACGCGCCGCAACGATGCCGGTGTTGACCAGACGCACGCGCCGCTCTTCGGCGCTGGCATCGCGCTCCTCGACGATGCGCAG
>JANJUH010000008.1 GCA_024710675.1 Lysobacterales bacterium | reverse complement strand
GCGGGTCTCGAAGTGGCGGAACAGCGCCCCATGGGTCACCCCCATGCGCTCGGCGATCGCCGCCGTCGTGATGTCCTCGGGATTGCGCTCGGCCGCCAGCGCCAGCACGGTCTCGATGGTGCGCAGGCGGCGTGCGCTGGCGGAAAGGCGGGTGGGTGAGTTCATGGCGGAGACTATGTAAGTAAGTACTTACTACTTTACTCGCTGTGCGCGAGAAGGCAAGTACCTGTTCGAGATCGTTCAGGTGGAACGACGTGGGGTTGATTCCAGCCCCAGGCCGCCGCGAGGCGTCCGCTCGATGTCGCTTCGATCAGGCGAAAAGTGCCAACACGACTCGTGGACTGCGCCGCCAGCCCGGCGGACGAGCCTGGACTATAGTTCCAGCGACCTCGAATCCTCGACGCCATGGCACTGCATCCCGAGTTTCCGCGATCGCCCTACGACATTCCCCGTCCGGATCACCGGTGGTTTCCTGCCGCGGAGGATCTGCGGACCACAGCCTACGAAAAGCTGCTGCCGCCGCTGGTGGCGCGCATCCGGGAGAACGTCAGCGCCTGGCGAGACGCTGGCTATCCCGGCGCGTCCCCGACGTCCCGCACGCTGCTCTGCTGGTGGTTCGGCACAACGCACCTGATCGAGCAGGCCGACGGCACGCAGGCCGAATTCCGCTACTACTTCGCGCAACGCGAAGCGGTGGAAACCATCGTCTGGCTCTACGAAGTCAGGCAGGCCCGCGACAAATACGACCTGATGCGCTTCGATGCCTCGGGCGCGGTGTCGGCCGGCATGTTCCCGGAGGCGTGGCCGCGCTACGTCTGCAAGATGGCGACCGGCTCGGGGAAGACCAAGGTGCTCTCCCTGCTGATAGCCTGGAGCTACTTCCATCGTCTGTACGAGCCGGGCTCCGGGCTTTCGCGCAACATCCTGCTGATCGCGCCGAACATCATCGTCCTGGATCGGTTGCGCAGCGATTTCGACGGCCTGCGCATCTTCTTCAACGATCCGGTGCTGCCGGACAACGGTGTCGACGGCCGCAACTGGCGCGATGATTTCCAGCTCAGCCTGCACATCCAGGACGACGTCCGCATTGTCCGCCCAGTGGGCAACCTGTTCCTGACGAACATCCACCGCGTCTACCTCGGCGATACCCCGGAACCCACGCTGGAAGACGACGACCTGCGCGACTACTTCCTCGGTCCCTTCGGTCCGAAACCCGTGGGAAAGACGACCGAGAGCCGCACCGATCTCGGCGAGATCGTGCGTGAGATCGAGGAGTTGGCGGTCTTCAACGACGAGGCGCACCACGTCCACGACGAGCGCATGGCCTGGTTCAAGAGCATCCAGGACATCCATCACCGGATGCTGCAAAAGGATGGCAGGCTCGCCCTCCAGATCGACGTCACCGCCACGCCCAAGCACGACAACGGCGCGATCTTCGTGCAGACCGTGTCCGACTACCCGCTGGTCGAGGCGATACACCAGAACGTGGTGAAGCATCCGACGCTGCCGGACGCAGCCAGCATCGCGCGTCTGCAGGAGCACAGCAGTGCGATCTTCAGCGAGAAGTACGAGGACTTCCTGCGCCTGGGTGTGGAGGAATGGCGCAAGAGCCAGGCCGAGCACGAAGCCCTCGGCAAGAAGGCCGTGCTCTTCGTGATGGTGGACGACACCCGCAACTGCGACGAAGTCGGCACCTGGCTGGAGCGCACGGCACCCGAGCTGCAGGGCGGCGTGCTCGTCATCCACACCAAGCGCAACGGCGAGATCTCCGAGGCCGCGAGCGGCAAGGCCAAGGAGGAACTCGAGGCCTTGCGCAAGCAGTCCAATGAGATCGACAGCCTGCGCAGCCCGTACAAGGCCATCGTGTCCGTGTTGATGCTGAAAGAAGGTTGGGACGTGCGCAATGTCACCACCATCGTCGGCCTGCGCGCTTACGCCTCGAAGAGCAACATCCTTCCCGAGCAGACCTTGGGCCGCGGTTTGCGCCGAATGTACTTCGGCTCGGACACCGCGGAGTACGTCTCGGTGATGGGCACGCCCGCCTTCATCGAGTTCGTCGAATCGATCAAGACCGAGGGCGTCGAACTGGAACGCCGGCCGATGGGCGGTGGTCCGCGCCGCAAGGAATCGCTAGTGGTCGAGGTGGACGCGGGCAATCCGGACAAGGATCTGGACACCCTCGACATCGTCCTGCCGAAGCTCGCCCGTCGCTATCACCGCGAGTTCAAGGATCTCGCCGGGCTCGACCTGTCCACCATTCGCGAGCGCCGCATCCCGCTGAAACCCTTCTCGCCCGAGGAAACCCGCGAGGTCGTGTTCAAGACCATGCTGGACGATGCCGAGCACCATCGTATCGAGCTGGATGGCCTCGGGCCGGTCGACTGGCGATCGGTCATCGGCTTCTTCGCGCGGCAGTTGCTGAAAGAACAGCGCCTGGTGGGTGGCTACGAGTTGCTCTACCCGCGGGTGCGCGACTTCGTCCGCGAGCGGCTCTTCGATGTCGGCACGGTCGATCTCGACGATCCGGTCGTGCTGCGCAACCTCTCGGAGCCCGAGGCCGGGAAGATCATCTTCGATGGCTTCCGCCAGGCGATCAACGCGCTGACCGTACGCGAGTCGGGCAGTTCGCGCATCGAGGATCGTATCCGCCTGCGCGACACCCGGCCCTTCCGCACCGAGAACCGCGAGTACCTGCCGGCGAAAAAGTCGATCTTCGACAAGATGGTGCCGGAGGCCAGCGGTGGCGGCTTCGAGTTGCGTTTCGCCCGCTTCCTCGACGAGGCGCCCGATGTCACCGCCTTCGCCAAAAACTACCTGGCCGTGGGATTCAAGCTCGACTACGTGCGGACCAATGGCGAGCTCTCGCATTACGTGCCGGATTTCCTGGTGAAGGGGCCGGGCGGCACGGTCTGGATCGTCGAGACCAAGGGTCGCGAGGAACTCGACTTGCCGCGGAAGATGGCTCGCCTGCGCCAGTGGTGCGAGGATGCAAGCGCCGCCAGCCAGGCCGAGGGCGGTCCCGCCTACCGCTTCGTGTACGTGGACCAGGGCGGCTTCGAGCGTCAGCCGCCAACGTCCTTCAGCGCACTGGTGACAGGCTTCGTGGAGTACCAGGAGTAAGCCGGTGATCACCCGCTTCGTCATCGAGAACTTCAAGCGACTGGGCCGCGCCGAGCTGGATCTCGGTGCGGCCAGCGTGTTCATCGGGCCGAACAATTCGGGCAAGACCACTGCCCTGCAGGCCCTCGCATTGTGGGACGTGGGCTGGCGTCGCTGGACAGAGAAGCGGGATCACAGTACAGCCATCACGCGAACCGGCGTCACCATCAACCGCCGCGACCTGACCGCGATCCCGGTGCCGAGTGCCCGCCTGCTCTGGAACAACCTCCAGACGCACCTGACGCGCCCGCAGCAGGGCAGGTCAAAGACCGAGAAGAACTACATCGTGCTGGCTGCCGAGGGTATCCACGAGGGGCAAGCCTGGCGCTGCGCTCTCGAGTTCTATTACGCCAACGAAGAGTCTTTCTACTGCCGCCTCAAGGATGACGAATCCACTCACGTCCCCGAGGGTGCCCGCGCGCACCGGGTGGTCTTCCTGCCGCCGATGTCGGGTTTGGCCGAGCGCGAGCATCGCAAGGAACCCGGCGAGATCAAGGTCCTGATCGGTGAAGGCCGGACGGCGCAGGTCTTGCGGAATCTCTGCTGGCAGTTGTTCCAGACCGGCGACGGCGCGCAATGGCAGCGCCTGGTCGATCATGTCGCCTCGCTCTTTCACGTGCGCCTGCAGGAGCCGATCTACATCCGCGAGCGCAGCGAGTTGCTGCTGACCTATCGCGAGGAATCGTCGGGCGTCGAGCTCGATCTCTCCTCGGCCGGCCGCGGGTGCCAGCAGGTGATCCTCCTGCTCAGCTACATGCTCGCCAACCCGGGCGCGGTGCTCTTGCTCGACGAGCCGGATGCCCACCTCGAGATCCTTCGGCAGCGCGATGTCTACAACCTGATCACCCAGATCGCCAACGAAAGCGGCGCGCAGATCATCGCGGCCAGCCATTCCGAAGTGGTGTTGCAGGAGGCGGCGGAGCGCGATGTGGTGGTGGCTTTCGTCGGCCGTCCACACCGGATCGACACGCGTTCGCGGCACCAGGTCAAGAAGGCGCTCGAGAGCATCCGCATGGCCGACTACTTCCTGGCCGAGCAGAAGGGCTGGATGCTCTACCTCGAAGGTTCGACCGACCTCGCCATCCTGGCGCGCCTTGCCGAGCGGCTCGGACATCGTGCGGCCGAGGTGCTGGCCGCCGGCGTGCCGGTGTACTACCTCGGGCACAACCAGCCCCAGGCCGCGAGGGATCACTTCCAGGGCTTGCGCGAAGCCAAGTCCGATCTGGTCGGCTTTGCCCTGTTCGATCGGCTCGATCGCGAGCTGCATTCGGGCTCGCAGTTGAGCGAGCGCATGTGGTCACGCCGGGAGATCGAGAACTATCTGGTGACGCCGGAGAGCTTGCGGAGCTTCGTCAGCAGCGGACTGCGCCCGGACGACCTGATCGAGCAGGCCGAAAGGCTTCGTCGCATCGACACGCTGGACCAGCAGGTGGCGCTGCTGGAGCAGGCGCTGCGCGTGACCGGCCAGCCCGATCCGTGGGGACCCGAGATCAAGGTCACGGATCAGTTCCTCGATCCTCTGTTCAAGAACTACTACAGCGCCCTCGGGATTCCGCAGGCGGTGTTCAAGCGCGACTACCACGGTCTGGCCGATGCCTTGCCGCTCGAGCAGGTCGACGCCGAAGTGATTTCCGTGCTCGATGCCATCGCCGAGGTGGCGAGCAGGGCGCGGCCGGCGGGCGATGGGCAGGATTGAAGAAAGCGCACCGGCCTGATCGAGCGGGTCGGGCCGAAGGCGCAAGCACGCTGGCGATGGTTAGCGCCCACCCCAAGCGCAGCGGCTAACAACTGAGACATCGTTGCGCGCAAATGCTTGAAATGACTGACTTCCCTCTTTGATAGCTCCGTAGCGACCCATCATGTCCAGATCCAGCAAGGCCACCATCGAACTGTCCGATGCCGAGAAGCGCGATCTGATCC
>JANJUH010000005.1 GCA_024710675.1 Lysobacterales bacterium | reverse complement strand
TCCACCGGCTACGGCCAGGCCTTCACCGACTCGATCCGCGGCGACTGGGGCGGCAAGCCGCTGGAAGATCTGAAGAAGGGCTGGGCGGCGGCGCTGGAGAAGTACGACTTCCTCGACGGCAAGCGCGCCTGCGCGCTCGGCGCCAGCTACGGCGGCTACATGATGAACTGGATCGCCGGCGCCTGGTCCGACGGCTTCCGCTGCATCGTCAACCACGCGGGCATCTTCGACAACCGCTTCATGGCCTACACCACCGAGGAGCTGTTCTTCGACGAGTGGGAGTTCGAGGGCACGCACTACGAGCACCCGGAGAACTACGAGAAGCACAACCCGGTGAACCTCGTCGCGCAATGGAAGACGCCGATGCTGGTGACCCACGGCATGCTCGACTTCCGCGTGCCCTTCGAGCAGGGCATCGCCGCCTTCACCGCGCTGCAGCGCCGCGGCATTCCGTCCGAATTCCTGTGGTTCCCGGACGAAAACCACTGGATCCTCAAGCCGCAGAACTCGATCCAGTGGCATCGAGCGGTCGAGACCTGGATGCAGCGCTGGACCGCCGAAGGGGCGGCGAACTGAGCCCGGCCACGCGCTGGCTGGCCGCCTGTCTCCTCGCCCCGGCGCTCGCCGGGGCCGAGGGACTGGTGGTGGAGTGGGACCGCTTCGTCGACGAGGCGCGCCTGGAGGAGGTCACCCGCAGCTACGCGGTGCTCACCGAACTCGATCCGGATGGTTCGGGCCCGAGCGCGGAGCGTTGCGCGGCCCACGAAGGACTGCTCGGCGAGGCGCGCCGGATCAATCCTTTTTCGCCGGCGCTGCAGACGCTGGCCGTCGATTGTGCGCGCCTGGCCGGCCGTGAGGCCTTGATGGCCGCTGAGCGCACGCGACTGGATGCGCTGGTTGCCTTCCTGATGGCTGATGGCCGGGGCACGCTGCCCTGGCGCCCGATCACGGTGCCGGCCGAGATCGATTCCGCCGCGTTGCTCGCGGCCGCCGGCTACGAGGGTTTGTACGGCCGCTATGTGGTCGGCGCCGCCGATGGCGGTTTACCTTTCATCGTCTTCGCGCGGCGGCCGGACTCATTGGTCGAAAGCCGCATCCATTTCGACTTTGTCGGTCTCTGGCAAGGGCTCGAGCGCAAAGCGCCGGAAGTGCGCTTTCCGGCCTACCGGATCGGGATGGTCGATCACTATCTGGAGGGCGCGGCCGCAGTCGGCAACGGCGAAGCCGAACTGGCGCAGATCACGCGGGCGCTCGGGCGCAAGGACATCACGCTGGCCGAGGCGATCGGCCGCATCGAGGCGCTGGCCTTGGCGGGTAGCGCCACGGCAGCATTCGAACTGTTGCCCTTGTGCCTCGTTGATGGCATCGATGAGGACTGCGCACAGAACGCGCTCGGATTGCTGCGCCCATGGGCCGAGCGTGGTCATGCCGAGGCGATGGTGGTGCTGGCCCATGCCGCGTGGCGGCGCATCGAGGGCGCCGGCGGCCGCTCTGCGATGCGCCTGTGGCTGGCACGCGCGCGCGAGCGCATGCCCGAGGGTGAGGCCGACCTCGCGTTCGCCGAATTGGGCCTGGGACAGGACCGGCGCCCGCGCCTGAGCGGTGAGCCGGTCGAGGCCTTGCGCCGCGCCGTCAAGGCCAGCGAACCATCGGCTGCCCTGGTGCTGGCGCAACTGATCCGCTCGGGCCGGGTGCGCGCGCGCAACGGCGAAAGCGGCGACCGCCTGGTGCGGCGGGCCGCGCGCGCGGGCTTCCCCGATGCGCAGGCGCAACTGGGCCTCGAGCTGCTGCGGGCGCAGCGCTACGCCGAGGCGTGGCCGATCGTCGAACAGGCGGTCGCGTCGAATCACGGCGCGGCGCTGGCCCTGATGGCTGTCGGACACGACAGCGGCAAGGTCGGCCTGCCCGTAGACCCGGTGCGTGCGCTGGACCTTTACCAGCGCGCTGCCGACCGAGGCAACGCCGGGGCCATGCGCAGGCTCGGTCGGGCGCGTCTGCGTGGGGAACTCGGGTTGACGGTGGACTTGCGCGAGGCTGAGGGCTGGCTGCTCAGCGGCGCGCTGTTCGGTAGTGAAAGGGCGGCCATCGAACTGGCCGAGATCTATCTGGAAGATGCTTCGGGCGGCCTGCTCGGCGGACCGGCCGATGGCTACGCGATGCTCGCCCACCTGGCCAGCGACGGGCTGGTGCGTGCACGTCTGCAGATGGCGCTTGCGCTGCTCGAAGGCAAGGGTGTGGATGCCAATCCCAAGGCGGCGCTTGATCTGTTGCAGCGGCTGGAGGACGAAGGGGTAGGCGCGGCCGCGTTCCGGCTCGGGCAGATCCACGAGTTCGCGCTGGGTGGCATGGCTGCCGACATGGAGCGCGCGCGCGGTCATTACCAGAAGGGCGCGGCGGCCGGTGATGTCGACGCCATGGACTTCCTGGCGCGTGCGCAGTACCACGGTCGCGGCGGGCCGCGCGAGCGGACTGCCGCCATCGCCGGCTGGATGAGCGCCGCCGAGCGCGGCCACCCGGGATCGGGCAACAACCTGGCCTGGGTCAGGTGCAGCAGCCGGGATCCGGCGATCCGCGATGCAGTCGCTGGCACGCGCCTGATCAGCAGCGTGCTCGAGCGCTCGCGTGGAGCCAATCTCGACGACACGCTCGCTGCCTGCCTGGCCGCCTCCGGGCAGTTCGATCAAGCCATCGCGCGCCAGCGCCAGGCGCTTGCGGGCGCCGATGCGTCCATCGACGAGGCCGGCCGTGCGGCGATGGCCGAGCGCCTGGCGGCCTACGAGCGCGGCGAGGCGTGGTTCGAGGATTGACGAGACGGCCAGCAGAAGCGTCGGGATGAATCCCGACCCACGGGAGCAAGGTCTGTCCAACCTATGCGCGACGCCTTTGCGGGTTCCGCTTCTGTGGGTCCGGATTCATCCGGACGCTTTTCCCCGATCGGGCCCAGTAACCCAAACCGCGTAGCTTTACCTCGTGCCCTCGATCCGGCCCGCCCTTCCCGGGCGGGCGTTCGGGTCTCGAAAGGCTTGCCTTTCGTCGGCTGCGCCGACCGCCCCTCACCCCTCGTGCCCTCACCCCACCACCCGCACCTCACCCGCCACCACTTCGACCGCCACGGCCGTCAGCGAGGCTCCGCGGCAGGGGCCGCCGATGCAGTGGCCGTCCTCGGGCCTGAAGGCGGCGCCGTGGGCGGCGCAGACCAGTTGCCCGTGCGAGTAGAGAAAGCGCCCGGGCGCCCAGTTCAGCGGACGGCCGGCGTGCGGGCAGATGTTGCGGTAGGCGCGGATGTGACCATCGGCTTCGAGCACGACCAGGCTGGCGCCCTCGGGATCACCGGGATCCGGGCATTCGATCGCCTGTCCGGCCGGGATGTCGTCGCGTCTGCACAGCGCGCTCATGGGGCGATTCACCTCGAATTACGGGCCGGGGGCCGATGCTAAGCGTTCTGAAGAACCGGACGCACGCTCGTGCCCCTGCTGCTGACCGGCCGTCCCACCATCGGCCAACGCATCGCCATCGGATTGGTCTGGCTGACCGGCCTTTTGCTGGTGGCGGCGCTCATCGTCTTCGGTTTCTTCGTCGGTGCCGCCCTGCTCGGCATCGCCGCGATTGCCGGTCTCGTGGGCTGGCTGCGCTGGCGTTTCGGCAAGCCGATTGCGGCCACGGCCGCGCGTCCGTCAACGGCGGCGCCGAAGAGCTCGACGATCATCGACGCCGAGTACGTGGTCATCCGGCGGGAGGAGCGCTGAGCGCGCACCCCTTGTAGGAGCGCCCTCAGGGCGCGATAGGATCTGCCGACAGCTGCGATAGCGCCCAGAGGGCGCTCCTACTCGCGCTCCAGCCACGCTGCAACCTAGCTGCAACTCGGGA
>JANJUH010000001.1 GCA_024710675.1 Lysobacterales bacterium | reverse complement strand
GTTGGTCGCGCGAGGCCGGCGGCCCGGGGCCCAAAGGTCCGACACAGGTCAGTCGATACATGCTGGATCGGTTCCCGCCCCCGCCCGTGCGCCAGGTGTTCCCGCAGGACGCCGCCATCGCGTGGCGCTACGCGACGCTGTGCGAACGGGTCTGCCCGGACCACGCACAGGAGCGCGCGCGCCGGGTACTGGACCGCCTGCGCCCGGATATCGACGCCGAAACCCGCGCCCGCGCCGAGGAGGAAGCAGCACGACTGCGCGAGGCGCATTTCGCCGGTGTTCGTGAGGTGCCGTGGTTCCCGGACCTCAACGACCAGCCGCCGCCCGGCGGTCCCCCCGCCGGACCCTGACGTCGCCTGTCGGCTGCTTGTGGGAGCGCCCTTGTGGCGCGATGGTGCTGGCGATGGGATACCGATCGCGCGACAAGCGCGCTCCCACAAAGCCTCATTGCTGCCGGCGAACTCGTGTTCAAGCCCGCCGCCAACGCAAGACCTCGACCAGCAGGCAGGGCAGGAAACTCAGCGTGATCAGCGTCGAGAAGGCGATGCCGCCGAGCACGATGGCGCCGAGGCCGCGGTAGAGCTCGGTGCCGGCGCCGGGGATCAGCACCAGCGGCGCGAGGCCGAACAGCGTCGTCAGCGTGGACATCAGGATCGGTCGCAGCCGCGAGCGCACGGCCTCGGCGACGGCCTCCTCGATGCTCGCCGCTCCTTCGGCGAGCCGTTTGCGGGTCTCGTCGACGATCAGGATCGGGTTGTTGACCACGGTACCGAGCAGCACCAGGAAGCCGAGCAGCGTGATCATGTCGAAGGGCTGGCTGAAGCCGGCCAGCCAGCCGAAGCCGTTCAGTAAGGACAGGCCGAGCACGCCGCCGGCCATGCCCAGCGGCACGGTGAGCATGACCACCAGCGGCCAGCCCCAGTGGCGGAAGATGGCGACCAGCAAGAGGTAGCTCAGCAGCACCGCGATCACGAAGTTGCCGCTCATCGCTGCGCGCGTGGCGCCAAGCTGGTCGCTGGCGCCGGAGATCCGCATCGACACGCCGGGCGGGATCTCGCCGGCCAGGCGCATCGCCTCGACCAGCTCCTCGCGCACGCGCTCGACACCGGTCTCCAGGGCGACGGTGCGCGGCGGCACGATGCTGACGGTCACGGTACGACGGCCGTCGAGCCGGCGGATGCCGCCGCTGTCGACTGTCTCGCGCAACTCGGCGAGCGCCGACAGCGGCAACACCGCGCCGCTCGGCGTGGCGATCGGCAGATCGGCCAGTTGTTCGAGTTGCTGCTCGTTGCCGGCGCTGCTGTAGAGAAAGACATCGACCTTGTCGTCGCCGAGGATCAGCTCGTCGACGAAGGCGCCGTCGGTGAGCGCGGCGACCGCATAGCCGAAGCTGGCGCCATCGAGCCCGACCTCGGCGAGGCGCTCCCAGCGCGGACGCACTTCGAGCAGCGGCTGGTCCAGGCTCAGGCTGCCGGGATCGGAGCCCACCCGCGCGCCCTCGAACAGCGCCTCGGCGCGGGCAAAGGCGCGCTCGGCCACCGCAAACAGCGTGCCGAGCTCGACGGCGCCGGAGATGTCGAGGTTGATGCTGCGCGAGCCGCCATCGTTGCTCGAGATGATCGAGCCGCGCGCGGAGAAGGCGCGCATGCCCGGCACCTCGCGGAAGCGCGCATCGAGGCCGTCCATCACCGCGTCAATGTCGGCCGGGTCCTTGGGTTCGGCGATGACGCGCAGGCCGCCCGCATTGACGCCGAGGTTGTAGTAGGCGAGCGCCGGGATGCCGTCGGCGCCGCGCTCGCCGGGCTCACGGGCCAGCGCGGGTTCCAGATCCCGCATCAGGGATTCCCCGATGCCGCGCATCTCGGCCAGGTTGTAGCCGGGCGGTGCGCTCATCCGCGAGAAGGTCTTGGGTTCCTCGCCTTCGGGCAGGTATTCGGCGGGCGGCGTCAGCACCCACAGCACCAGCAGCGAGGCCACCACCAGCCCGCCCAGCGTTGCCCGGCGGCGCAGCGGATCGGCGCTCAGCCAGCCCACACGCCCGGCGATACGGGCGTAGAGCGCCTGGCCCGCCGGCTCGGCCGCGGTCTCGCCGGCGCCCAGGCGCGAACCCAATGCCGGGACCACCGTGATCGCCACCGCCATCGAGGCCAGGATCGCCGCCGAGATGGCGATCGCGATGTCCGAGAAGATCTGCCCGGCCTCTTCCTCGACGAAAAGGATCGGTGCGAAGACCAGCACCGTGGTCAGGGTTGAGGCGAGCACCGCCGGCCACACCCGGCGCACACCAGCGACTGCCGCGGCGAACAGCGACTCGCCGCGGCGACGGGCCTGGTCGATCGCTTCGAGCACGACGATGCTGTTGTCCAGCGTCATGCCGATCGCGAAGGCCACGCCGGCCAGCGAGATCACGTTCAAGGTGCGGCCGAAGGCGAGCAGGCCGATGAAGGCGGCAATCGTGCAGATCGGGATCGCGATGACCCCGAGCAGGGTCGCCCTTCCCGAGCGCAGGAACAGAAACATCACCGCCGTGGCGAGCAGGGCGCCCAGGAGCAGGTTGGTCCAGACATTGCGCACCGAGTCCTCGACGTAGCGCACATCGTCGCTGGACAAGTTCATCTGCAGACCGAGCGGACGCAGCAGCTCGGCGTTGACGCGCTCGACCTCCGGCAACACGGCGCGCTTGATCGCGATGACGTTCGAGCCCGGTTCGCGCCGCAGCGACAGCGTCAGCGCCGGGCGGCCGTTGAAATAGGACAGCTCGCGCGGCTCGTAGTGATCGAGTGTGACGGTGGCGACATCCTTCAGGCGCACGATGGTGCCGGCGCGCTCGTCCAGCACCAGGTTGGCGAGGGTCTCGACGTCGCCGATGCGCCCCACGGTGCGCAGCAGGTAGCGGCGCTTGCCGCTGTCGAGGTCGCCGGCCGAGGTGTCGCGGTTGCGCACGCGGACCGCGCTGCGCACCTGGTCGAGACCCAGGCCGCGCTGGGCCAGCTTCGCCGGATCGACCTCGATCCGCACCTGGCGCTGGCTGCTGCCGCCGATCTCCACCAGCGCCACGCCGGGCACGCGTTCGATGCGCGGCCGCACCTCGTCGTCGAGGAAGTCCCCGAGCATGTCGAGATCGAGCGGCGCGCCGGCATCGGCGGTCGGCACGATGCGGAAGAACATGAAGGAGTTCTCCGAGAAACTGCTGGTCGACAGCCGCGGCTGGTCGACGTTCTCGGGATAGGCCGGCACCTGGCTCAGTGCATTGTTGGTGCGCACCAGGGCCTCGTTGATGTCGACGCCGAAGGGGAACTCCAGCGTGATCCGCGCGCGCCCGGTGCTGGCGCTGGAGACCATGCGGCGCAGGTTCGGCAATGTGCGCAGGTACTGCTCCTGTTCCAGCAGGATCTCCTGCTCCACATCCTGCGGAGTTGCGCCCGGCCAGCCGGTGTCGATCGATATCGTGCGCACCTCGAGGTCCGGGATCATCTGCACCGGTACCCGCAAGGCGGCGGCGAGGCCGAGCACACAGAGCACCAGGACCGCGACCGCGATCAGCGTGCCGTGGCGGAGCAGCTTCTCGAAGCCCATCGCCTAACGCTCCGCGGGCGTGACGGCCTGGCCGTCGCGCAGCGCCTCGTTGCCACGCACGACCACGGCCGCACCCGCTTCGATGGACCCGGCGACGGCCACCCGCGCGCCCGCATCGCGCAGCACGCGCACCGCGCGCTCGCGGGCCACGTGGCCGCCTTCAGCCGCTTCCACCACGAAGAGCACTCGGCTACCGTCCGGGCGCCTCAGCAAGGCATCGCGCGGCACCGTCAGTGCCGGCTCGCGCACCGGCAGCGAGACCGCGACGCGCACCGGCGCGCCTGGCAGCAGAGCGGGTGTCGATTGGGCCGGCCGCAGCCGCAACAGGAAAGTGCGTGCACCGGGATCGACCACCGGCAGCAGGGCTTCGAGGCGCGCCGGAATCTCGTCCGCCACACCGGCCACCTGCAGCGTGTACTCGGCGCCGTCGGTCAGATCGGCATGGCGCTCGGCCGGCACCTGCGCCTCGATCCGGAGCGCATCGAGATCGATGAGTTCGACCACCGTGCTGCCACGCTGCACCCATTCGCCGAGCTCGGCCTGGCGGCTGGCCACCAGCCCCGCGAAGGGCGCCGGCAGGCCGTGGCGTTCGACGACTTCGGCCTGCTCGCGCTCGGCCGCACGCGCCGACGCCAGCGCCGCGCGGGCCAGTTCCAGCTCGGCCTCACGCGTGGCGACCTGCGAGGCCGGCACGAACTGGCGCTCGACGAGTTGCCTCGCCTCTGCCAGCAGGCGCTCGGCCTCGGCCACGCGCGCCTGCGCCTCGGCCGCCTGGGCGCCCAGGCGTCCCAAGGCCTGGCGCGCCAGCGCGTCGTCCAGGCGCAGCAGCAAGGCACCGGCTTCGACGCGATCGCCGGCATCGACACGCACCTCGGCCACCAGCCCGTCGACCCGTGGCGACAAGCGCGCGCGGCGCTCGGCGGCGACATCGCCAGTCAGCTCGAAGCGTTCTCCGAAGGCCGCCGGCGTCGGGCGTTCGACGATCACCGGCAGCGGGGCCTGGGCGAGGCTGGCAAGCGGAGAGGCCAGGCCGGCCGCGAGCAGGACAATGCAGGCGCGCAGATCCATCGGAAGGCCCCGGCAATCGAAAGACCCGCCGGTTTACCGGGGGCGCCGGCAAGCCGGTGTGAACGGAGCGCCATTTCGACCCCCCCCGTCGTAGGAGCGCCCTCTGGGCGCGAAACGGATCCCGCGGGTTGCCCGATCGCGCCCAGAGGGCGCTCCTACGCCTTGGCGGGCGCCCCGCCCCGCCCGCCAAGCCCGATCCACATCAGCGCCGTGCTGACGGCATCGCCCAGCGCGTCGTGGCGGCCGACCACGGGCACACCGAGCGCGCGCGCCATGGCTTCGAAGCGCAGGTCGGGCGGGTGCTGCGGGTTGGCGCGCAGGCAGCGGTCGCGGTAACGGTCGCGCACATCGGCGCGGCGGGGCGGCAGTTCGAGCCGGCGTGTACGCACTTCGCGGCGCAGGAAGGCGAGGTCGAAGGCGACCGCGTACCCGACCAGCGGTCGCCCGCCGTGCCAGGCGACGAAGGCCTCGAGCACGTCACCGAGCGGCTCGCCGTGGCGCACGTCGACCGGCCGCAGCCGATGGTGGCGGATCGCCTCGCGGTTGACCGGACCGGCGTCCTGCACCAGCCGGTGGAAGCGCTCGCTGAGCACGATGCGGCCACCCTCGACACGTACCGCGGCGATCGAGAGGATGCGATCGCTCTTCGGATCGAGGCCCGAGGTCTCGAGGTCGAGCACGCTGACCGGCTCCTCGTACTCGACGGGCCGGAAGCGCTCCAGGAAAGCGGGCCAGCGCATCTCAGTCGAGCCTGAAGCGATGACGCAGGTGGTCCTGGAAGTCGTTGACCACCCGCAGCGCATCGCGCAGGAGTTCGCGGTCGAGCCGCCGCAACTGGTCGACGTGGACGCGGTTGTCGGGCACGCCCTCGCCCTTGGCCTTGAGCTGCTCACCCAGGCGCAGGCGCAGGCAGACCGCCAGCGCCTGCTGCAGGTCGCGGCCCAGTTCGGCCGACAACGCGCCGGCGGCGACCAGCGCATCGGCGCGCGCGAAACTGTTGCGCTCGGCGATGCCGGCCTGCAGCGCCAACGTGCGCAGCCCGTGGACCATCGGGAAGATCGCGCCTTTCTTCAGGTCGGTGCCGGCCTCGCCGCCCTTGATGCGACCGAACCACGACAGCGGGGTGTGGAAGCGCACCGCCTGGTCGGCCATCGCGCGCAGCGCCACATCCTGGCCCAGGCTCTGGCGCAGCGCGGTCAGCACCGGTTCGACCAGCGCCGCGTTGCCGGCCACCGGACGGGCATCGACGAGGATCGCGAGGTTCAGCATGGCCTCCGGCGTGGGCTGCGCGATCCAGCCGACGATACGCTCGCGCCAGGTGCCGGCCGTCCCGCGCCATGCCGTGTTGCGTACCATCACGCCGCCCGGGCACGGCGGCCACCCGCAGGCCTCGATCGCCTGCGACAGCGCCTCGGCCACAGGCGCCACCTCGGCATCGTCGAGACCATCGGCGAGCACCAGCGCGTTGTCCTGGTCGGTGCGCAAGAGCTGCTCGCCGCGGCCCTCGCTGCCGAGCACCAGCAGGCCGAGTCGATCGCGCATGGCCTCGGGTACGGTCAGCTCGTAGAGCCGGCGCAGGATGCGGCCGTTGAGCGCAGTCACCAGCTCCATCAGGAAGCGCATCTTGGCGCCCTGCTGGAACAGGGGATCGATCAGCTCGGGCAGGCGGCGCGCGGCAGCGGCGACCTGCCCGATGCTCGCGGCACGACCGATCTCGAGCACGATCAGGTGCGAGGACGCCGAGTAGTGCGAGAGCAACTCGGCCATGCCGAGCGTGCCGACATGCTCCTCGCCATCGCGCACGACCACCCGCTCTATATGGCGCTCGGTCATCGTCACCAGGGCCTGGTACAGCGGCGCCTGGCGGGCGACGGTGATCAGCGGGCGCTTGGCGAGCGGACCGACGGCATCGTCGGGATGGCGTCCGCGCAGCGCCAGCGCCTCGAGCAGATCGGTGCGTGTGACGATACCGGGGCCAGCCAGTGCATCCTCGACCAGCAGGCAGTCGACGCCCGCCTCACGCAGCCGGCGCGTGACCTGGCCGATCGAGGCGCTCGCCGGCAGGCGTTCCAGTGGCGCCAGGTGCGCATCGGCGACGCGCGTCATCAGCAGGCGGCCGCCCTCGGGCGTGGACTCGCCGGATCGGTGGCGGCGCTTGACCGCCATGCCCTCGCGGAACCAGGCACCGAAGCGGACCTGGGTGTTCGCCAGATCGCGGAAGACCGCGGCGGGAATCGTGTAGCAGAGCGTGTCCTCGGCGGCGCGGTAGCTGTGGCGCGCGCGTCCCGAGAGCACCGCATGCGAGCCGAAGAGGTCCCCGGGCCCGAGGTCGGCAAAGGCGCGCTCGCCACCGGCCCCGCGCGGGTCGTAGGCCTCGACATGGCCCTTGGCGATCACGAAGGCCTGCGCCGCTTCGGTCTCGGCCGCCAGGATCTCGGCACCCTGGGCGTAATAGACCAGGTCGACCGACTGTTTGAGGCGCTCCTGCGCCGCGGCGTCGAGGAGGTCGAACGGCGGTTGGCGGGTGTCGATATCGACGTGGTCGAGCATCGGGTTGGGTCTCGGACTGCGGTGGGGTTGAGGGAAGAGCCATTTTTGTCCGCAAAGGACGCTAAGGACGCAAAGAGAAGCGGAAGAATCATCAGGCGAAGGATCGAGCCCATTCCGGACCTGCGTCCATCCGGATAGCCCCTCGAAAAGCGCTTTTGCTCTTCTTCGCGTCCTTTGCGTCCTTTGCGGACCAATGCTTTCGCTTTGGCCCCGGATTGCACAGCAAGCCAGGCGGCAGCGGCTTGCGCCGGGTCAAGCGCCACCCCGGAAACAGCTCACCCCGCCGGAGCGGGGTGAGCCGTGTGTCGCAGGGTGCGCTCTTGTGGCGCTTTCGTCTCAGTGCTGGGCGATGTGCGAGGCCGCACCGGCACCGCGCGGGATGCGGATGGTCTCGACCAGTTCCTGCACGTGGGCCGGCGGCGGCGCGGTGAAGCTCGAGACCGCGATGGCGACGACGAAGTTGATCACCATGCCGAGCACACCGATGCCTTCAGGCGAGATCCCGAACCACCAGTCGGCTGCGGTGGCTGTCGGATTCACGAACTTGAAGTAGACGATGTAGCCGGTGGTGAACAAGAGGCCCGTGATCATGCCGGCGATCGCGCCTTCCTTGTTCATCCGCTTGCTGAAGATGCCGAGCAGGATGACCGGGAAGAAGGAGGCCGCCGCGAGACCGAAGGCGAAGGCCACCACCTGGGCGACGAAGCCGGGCGGGTAGATGCCGAGCAGGCCGGCCACGCCGATCGCCACCGCTGCTGCGATGCGTGCGTACAGCAACTCCTGTTTCTCGGTGATGTTCGGCATCACGACCTTCTTCAGGAGATCGTGCGAGATCGCCGAGGAGATCACCAGCAGCAGGCCCGCCGCGGTCGACAACGCCGCCGCGAGGCCGCCGGCCGCGACCAGGGCGATGACCCACGCCGGGAGCTTGGCGATCTCCGGGTTGGCCAGCACCATGATGTCGCGGTCGATGGTCATCTCGTTGCGCGCGTCGGCGGCGTAGAACATGCGGCCGTCGCCGTTCTTGTCCTCCCACTTGATCAGGCCGGTCTTCTCCCAGTTGGTGATCCAGGTGGGCGCCTCGGTGTAGAGCGTGCCGACGCTGTCCTGGCCGTTGATCGTCTCGATCATGTTGACGCGGGCGAAGCTCGCGACCGCCGGGGCGGTGGTGTAGAGGATCGCGATGAAGAGCAGCGCCCAGCCCGCCGAGACGCGCGCATCGCGCACCTTCGGCACCGTGAAGAAGCGCACGATCACGTGCGGGAGGCCGGCGGTGCCGACCATCAGCGCCAGCGTGATGCAGAACACGTCGATGGTCGATTTCGCGCCGGAGGTATAGGCCGCGAAACCGAGTTCGGTACTGAGCCCGTCGAGCTTGTCGAGCAGGTAGGTGCCGCTGGCCTGGCCGGTCGCCGGATCGATGGTCTCCGATCCGAAGCCGAGCTGCGGGATCACGTTGCCGGTGAGCAGGAAGGAGATGAAGAAGGCCGGCACCATGTAGGCGAAGATCAGCACCACGTACTGCGCCACCTGGGTGTAGGTGATGCCCTTCATGCCGCCCATCACCGCATACATGAAGACGATGGCCATGCCGACGATGACGCCGGTGTTGACGTCGACCTCGAGGAAGCGGCTGAACACCACGCCGACGCCGCGCATCTGGCCGGCGACGTAGGTGAAGCTGACGAAGAGCGCACACACCACCGCCACCAGGCGTGCAGTGTCGGAGTAGTAACGGTCGCCGACGAAGTCGGGCACGGTGAACTTGCCGAACTTGCGCAGGTAGGGCGCGAGCAGCAAGGCCAGCAGCACATAGCCGCCGGTCCATCCCATCAGGTAGACCGCGCCGTCGCGACCCATGAAGGAAATCAGGCCGGCCATCGAGATGAAGGAGGCCGCGCTCATCCTGTCGGCTGCCGTGGCCATGCCGTTGGCCACCGGGTGGACGCCGCCACCGGCCACGTAGAACTCCTTGGTCGAACCCACTCGCGCCCAGATGGCGATGCCGATGTACAGCGTGAAGGAGAGGCCGACGATGATCCAGGTCCAGGTCAAAACGCTCATGGTCGTCTCCTCAGT
>JANJUH010000507.1 GCA_024710675.1 Lysobacterales bacterium | reverse complement strand
ATCGCGCGCTTGCGCCCGAACTCGGTCTCCACCGGCACGATCGACACGCAGTTCGACTGCACGCCGCAATCGCCGCAGCCCTCGCAGACGGCCTGGTTGATGAAGGTGCGCTTCGGCGGATCGATCATCAGCTTGCGCTTGCGCCGGCGGCGCTTCTCGGCGGCGCAGGTCTGCTCGTAGATCAGCACGGTGACGCCCTGCACTTCGCGCAGCTCGCGCTGCACGCGATCGAGCTCGTCGCGATCGGCCAGGTGCACGCCGTGCTGGCTCAGCACCGAGCTGCCGCGGTACTTGTCGGGATCATCCGACAGCAGCCAGATCGCCTTGACGCCCTCGGCGTGGACCTGGCGGATCAGGTCATCGACCGACAGCGTGCCATCGACCGGCTGGCCACCGGTCATCGCCACCGCATCGTTGTAGAGGATCTTGAAGGTGATGTTGACCTTGGCCGCCACGCAGGCGCGCAAGGCGAGCGAGCCGGAGTGGAAATAGGTGCCGTCGCCCAGGTTCTGGAAAATGTGATCGGTGTTGGTGAAAGGCGACTGTCCGATCCACGGCACACCCTCGCCACCCATCTGGGTGAAGGTGTCGGTACGCCGGTCCATCCAGGTGACCATGTAATGGCAACCGATGCCGCCGGCAGCGCGCGAGCCCTCGGGCACCACCGTCGAGGTGTTGTGCGGGCAGCCCGAGCAGTAGTGCGCGGCGCGCACGAAGTTGGCGCGCGGCAGCGCCAGCTCGGCCTCCTTCTCGGCGATCCACTCGAGGCGCTCCTCGATGCGCTCGCTGGTGTAGAAACGCTTCAGGCGCGCGGCGATGACCAGCGCGATCGTCGCCGGCGTCAGCTCGCCGGTCGAGGGCAGCACCCAGTGGCCGGCCTCGTCGTACTTGCCGACGATCGAAGGGCGGCTGCCGTGCTCCCAGTTGTACATGTGCTCCTTGAGCTGCGCCTCGAGGAAGGAGCGCTTTTCCTCGACAACGATGATGTCCTCCAGGCCCTTCGCGAAGGCCTTGATGCCTTCGGGCTCGAGCGGCCAGGTCATGCCGACCTTGTAGACGCGGATGCCGATGTCGCGGCAGGTCTCGCCGTCGAGGCCCAGGTATTCCAGCGCCTGCAGCACGTCGAGGTAGCTCTTGCCGGTGGTGACGATGCCGAGGCGCGCGCGCGGCGAGTCGAAGACCACGCGGTCGATGCCGTTGGCCTTGGCGAAGGCGATCGCGGCGTGCATCGCGTACTGGTGCAGCCGCATCTCCTGGTTCATCGGCGGATCCGGCCAGCGGATGTTGAGTCCGCCCGGCGGCAGCACGAAATCGGTCGGGACCACGATGTCGAGCTGGTGCGGGTCGACATTCACCGAGGCCGAGGACTCGACCGTCTCGGCGATCGTCTTGAAACCCACCCAGCGGCCGGTGAAGCGGCTCATCGCCCAGCCCAGCAGGCCCATGTCGAGGATGTCCTGCACCCCGGCCGGGTTCAGGATCGGCATCATCGCGCTGATGAACTCGTGCTCGGACTGGTGCGGCAACGTCGAGCTGCGACAGGCATGGTCATCACCGGCCAGCACCAGCACACCGCCGTGTCGACTGGTGCCGGCGGCATTGCCGTGCTTGAACACGTCCCCGCTGCGATCGACACCCGGGCCCTTGCCGTACCACATCGCAAAGACGCCGTCGTACTTCGCGCCCGGGAACAGGTTGACCTGCTGGCTGCCCCAGACCGCCGTGGCGGCGAGGTCTTCGTTCAAGCCCGGCGCGAACTCGATGTTCGCGGACTTCAGGTGCTTGCGCGCGCTCCACAGCGCCTGGTCGAGGCCGCCCAGCGGCGAGCCGCGGTAGCCGGAGACGAAGCCCGCGGTCTTGAGGCCGGTCGCACGATCGCGCATCTGCTGCATCAATGGCAGGCGCACCAGTGCCTGGATGCCCGAGAGGTAGATCCGGCCCTCGGTGCGCGTGTACTTGTGCTCCAGCGTGTAGCTCGTGTCGACGGTGACCTTGGGTGCGACGATGGTCATCTCGGATCCTCGTTGATCAATCGGGTAGCGAAGGGTTGGTCAGCGCTGCGGCTCGGGACTCGGGACTCGGAAGAGCATGGCTGCAGCGAGCCCGGTGGATCATCCCGGGAGGCCTTTGCAGCGCTGGAGCTGACGTGGGCCTCATGCGCTGACCACGACCAAGCCGGCGCGTTCGGCGGCGGCGGCCAGATCCGGATCCAGCGTGGCCAGCGGCAGGCGGGTGCGCACGGCCAGATCCAGGTAGACGAAGGCATAGGGCGTCTGCTGGTGGCGGAGCGCGCCGCGCACCAGTTCGGCCGTGTGCAGTGACAGGGTTTCGTAGCGGATCGGCAGGCGGTCGAAGTCATCGAGCAGCCGGTCCAGCAACTTGCCGTCCATGTGCCGGCGCCGGAAAGCCCGCGTCAGCACGTTGGCGAACTCGGCCTTGAGCAGCATCGGCGCCGAGAGTCGCAAATCCGGGAGCGCCGACAGGATGCGCTCGGCCACCGCGCTCGGCTCATCGGGCAGGAACCAGGCGGCGACGATCGTGCTGTCCACGATCAGCTCCGACGGCAGCGCATCCATCAACGACGGCCCTCGGCCTTCCAGGCGACCAGGTCGGCGATCGAGATGCCGGTGGCGCCGAGCTGGGCGCGGGTCTTGCGGATATCGTCGACCAGGGCCGACAGCCGCGCCCCCTCGTCGCGCGCCGCCATGCCCACCAGCCGCGCCACCGGCTGGCCGCGCCGGGTGATCACGACCTCCTCGCCGCGTTCGACCAGGTCGAGCAGCTCGGACAGCTTGGTCTTGGCTTCGAAGGCGCCGACGGTGGCCATGGCGGGTCATCCAACTGGTCAACTAGTTGGTGATGATAGCTGAGGAACGAAGACCAGGGGCAGGGGGAAGGAGGCAAGCGTTACGCGCTGCCGCATGGACGGGAAGCGAGGGGGTGGCAAGCGTGTCGCCGCTTCCATGCGCATGGAAGCGGACAAAGAGTGGCCCGATAGTACTCCGGGCTGATCTCGACCCTCAGTATCACGCCCCTTTCCCCTGCCCCCTTTCCCCTGCCCCCTTTCCCCTGCCCCCTTTCCCCTGCCCCCTTTCCCCTGCCCCCTTTCCCCTGCCCCCTTTCCCCTGCCCCCTTTCCCCTGCCCCCTTTCCCC
>JANJUH010000475.1 GCA_024710675.1 Lysobacterales bacterium | reverse complement strand
CGGTCGTCTGCGCGAGGTCGATCTCCTGGTGGTCGACCTGATCCTGCCCGGCATCGGTGGTGTCGAATTGCTGCGTCGCGCCTTCCAGGGCCAGGGCGCCCGGCAGACGCCGGTGATCCTGGTGTCCGCGCAAGGGCCGCTTGCGCTGGCCGAGTCTGCCGAGCTGCGTGAGCTGGTCGATGTCTCGCTGGGCAAGCCGATCGAGCCGGAGGCTTTTTCGGCAGCCATCGACAGCGCCTGCGCCCGCCACGGCCGATTGCTGCCGGAAACCAGTCGCCGGCTCGCCGGCGTGCGTGTGCTGCTGGTGGAGGACCATCCGATCAACCGCCAGGTGGCGCGCGAAATCCTCGTCGGCGAGGGCGCCAGCGTGACGCTGGCCGGTGACGGGCTCGAAGCGGTAGAGACGCTGCAACTCAATCCTCGGGCCTTCGATGTGGTGTTGATGGACGTGCAGATGCCGCGGATGGATGGCTACAGCGCCACGCGCGAGATCCGCGGCAGCCTGGGCCTGACCGGACTGCCGGTGATCGCGATGACGGCGAATGCCAGCGCCGAGGACCGCGCGGATGCCTTCGCTGCCGGCATGAACGACCACTTGGCCAAACCGGTCGACGTGCATGCGCTGGTGGCGGCCGTCAGGCGCCAGTTGCGTGACAACGCTGGCGATGCGGCGTCGCTGGCCACGGTGATGGCGGAAGAGCAAAAACCACTGCTCGCGCTCGAGCGTGCGCTGGCGCGCTTGGCCGGTAATCGCACCCTGTTCAACCAGATGGCGCGGCTCTTCGTGCAGGAGCAGCGCGGCAGCTTCGAGCCGGTGCGCGAGGCGCTCGCGAGCGGCGCCCGGGCGGATGCGGAACGTGCCGCGCATACCCTCAAGGGCGTGGCGGCGACACTCGGTGCCGAGCGCCTGGCGGAGGCCGCGGGGCGCGTCGAAAGAGCCATTCGCAAACGTCAGGGGGACGAAGAACTGGAGCGACTCGTTGCCGCGGCCGAGACCGAACTGGAGGCCGCGATCGACGCATTGGCGGCCGCTGCCGGACCGGGCGACGAGGAAGGACCGGCTGGGTTGCCGGAAGAAGACTTCGATGCCGCTGCCTTCCTGGCGGCTGTGCAGCGGGTGATGCGCGCGCTCGCCGAGCAGGACATGGCGGCGGTCGATCACTTCGGCGAGCTGCGCGCGTTGGCCACGGGGGCGCTGCTGCGGCAGCTCGCACCGGTAGAATCCGCGCTGGCGCGGCTGGATTTCCAGGCTGCGCTCGACGAATTGCAGGCCATCGAGCAGGGCCTGGTCGCGGAATCACCGCCCGGAAACCACTCGTCATGATCCCGGTCCAGCCCGCCCACGAACGCCCGCGCATCCTCGTCGTCGACGACCAGCCGGCCAACATCCAGACCCTGCATCAGGTGCTGAAGGGCGAATGTGATGTGTCGATGGCCACCTCGGGCGAGCAGGCGATCGCCTACTGCCAGCGCCGCGCTCCCGACCTCGTGCTGCTCGACATCGTGATGCCGGGCATCGACGGTTTCGAGGTCTGCCGCCGCCTCAAAGCCGACCCGGCGACACGCGACATCCCGGTGATCTTCGTGACCTCGCGCGACAGTGCCGAGGACGAGGCGCGCGGCCTCGACGTCGGTGCGGTCGATTTCATCGCCAAGCCGGTCAGCGCGCCGGTGGTGCGCGCGCGGGTGCGCACCCACGTCGCGCTGAAGCGCCAGGCCGACTTGCTGCGATCGCTGGCCTTCAACGATGGCCTGACCGGTGTCGCCAACCGCCGCTGGTTCGACGAACGCCTGCAGGTCGAATGGCTGCGCTGCCGGCGCAATCGCCAGCCGCTGGCGCTGATCATGATCGACCTCGACCAGTTCAAGCCCTACAACGATCACTATGGCCACCAAGCCGGCGACGACTGCCTGCGCGCCGTTGCCGCGGCCATGAAGTCACGGCTCGGGCGACCCGGCGACCTGCTCGCGCGCTACGGCGGCGAGGAGTTCGTCTGCCTGCTGCCGGAGACGCCGCTCGACGGTGCCCGCCAGAAGGCCGACGACCTCGGCGAGGCCGTCGAGGCACTGGGCATGGCGCACGCGCATTCGAGCGCTGCCGATCACGTCACCATCAGCCGCGGCGTCGCCGCGCTGGTGCCCGGGGCCGAACAGTCGGCCGCGGAACTGGTCCAGCGCGCGGACGAGATGCTCTACGAAGCCAAGCGCAGTGGCCGCAACCGTACCTGCGGATGAACGAACCCGGATGAGCCCTACCGAAGCCCCCACGATCCACGTCACCCTCAACGGCGAGCCACGCCCTTGCGCCGCCGGCAGCACGCTGGCCGACCTGCTTGCCGCCGCCGGCCACGCCGGCCGCCGCGTGGCGATCGAATGCAATGGCGAGATCGTTCCCCGCTCGCGCCACGGCCAGACCTTGCTGTCCGACGGCGATCGCGTCGAGATCGTGCAGGCGATCGGGGGCGGGTGAGGGGCGGTGAGTGGTGAGTGGCAAAAGCGCCCGAGGCGCACTCGGTGGCGTGCAGCAGAAGCGTCCGGATGAATCCGGACCCACCGGAGCACCGCAAGCCCGTGGGTCGGCATTCATGCCGACGCTGCTGCGACCCACAACTTGCCCTGCCCAGCCCCATGACCACCGGGCCATGGGGAATTGACAGCGCCGCCCGTATGATCCGCCTTCTTCCAGCGGACCTTTGGAGTACTCATGGCGGACAAGCGCCCCGGTCTTTTCCGTCGCGTCTTCGGCGGGCTTTACACGGCTGTCGATTCGACGCGCCGCTTCGTGGTCAACATGATCTTCCTGTTGATCGTGGTCCTGATCGTCGCGGCCATCGCCAGTGGCGGCAAGGACGCGATGCAGGAAAAGACCACGCTGGTGCTCAAGCCGCGTGGCGAGATCGTCGAGCAGTACTCGGGTGATCCGACCGAGGCGGCCATTGCGAAGCTGATGGGCGAGGACCTGCCCGAGACGCAGCTCCGTGACGTGTTGCTGGCGCTGGACGAGGCTGCGAAGGACGAGAAGATCACCCAGGTGCTGCTGCATCTCGGCGACTTTGGCGGTGCCGGCGTCACGACGCTGCGCGAAGTCGCGCGCGCGATCGATCGCTTCCAGGCCGACAGCGGCAAGAAGGTCATCGCCTACGGCGAGTACCTTGACCAGCCCGCCTACTACCTCGCCGCCCACGCCGACGAGGTCTACATCCACCCCGATGGCCTCGCGCTGATCGAGGGCCTCGGTCGCTACCGTACCTACTACCGTGGTGCGCTCGAGAAGCTGGGCGTCAAGATGCACGTCTTCCGGGTCGGCACCTACAAGAGTGCGGTGGAGCCCTACCTGCTCGATGGCCCCTCCGAGGCCGCGCAGGAAGCCGATCGCTACTGGCTGGGCGACCTCTGGCAGGTCATGCTGGCCGACATCGCCAAGGCGCGTGGGCTCGAAGCTGCTGGCCTGCAGGCCATGATCGACGAGCTGCCGCAGCGTATGGCGGCGGTCGGCGGCAACCCGGCGCAGTTGGCGCTGTCCGAGAAGCTGATCGACGGCACCAAGACGCCGGACGAATTGCGCGCGATGCTGATCGGCTCGGGCAGCAAGGACGACGAGGAAGAGACCTTCCGCCAGGTCGCGTTGGGCGACTACGTCGAGCAGGTGCGCAAGCCGGTGGTCGGCGGCAACCAGGTCGGCGTGATCGTGGCGGCGGGCGAGATCACTGGCGGCAACCAGCCGGGTGGCGTCATTGGCGGCAAGAGCACCAGTG
>JANJUH010000467.1 GCA_024710675.1 Lysobacterales bacterium | reverse complement strand
CGCTGACCCTGCGCCTGCTGCCGGTCGCCGAAAGGATCGATGGCGACGCCCTGGCGCTTTCCGCCTGCGCCGACGACATCGCCGCCGCGTTGGCCGATCAGAGCAATCCCGTGGCGGCCGGCGATATCGCCGTATTGCTCGACACCAACCGGCGTGTGCAGGAACTGCGCGCGCTGCTCGCCGAACGCGGCGTGCCGCTGGTCGGCGCCGGCAAGAGCAGCGTGCTCGACAGCGCACTGGCCGACGATCTGCAATTGCTGCTGCACGCCCTGCTGCATCCGGGCGACATGGCGGCCATGCGTGGCGCGATGGCGACGCGTTTGTTCGGCATCGGTGCAGCGGACCTGCTGCGATTGGGCAATGCGCCGACCGACTGGCAGGCCTGGCTCGACCGTTTCGAGGACTATCACTGGCGCTGGCAGCGTCTCGGCATCCTCCCGGTGGTCGAAGACCTCCTTCACGCCGAAGCGCCGCGTCTGCTCGCGGCCGCCGACGGCGAGCGCGTGCTCACCGATTTGCGCCACCTCGGCGAGCTGCTGCAGCAGGCCGCAGCCGACTGCTATGGGCCCGAGCAGCTCTACGCCTGGTTCCTCGCCGAGCGCCGTGGTGATCGCGGCGACAGCGACGCCGCGCGCGAGTACCAGCTCCGCATCGAGAGCGAGGCCAAGCGCGTGCGCCTGATGACGCTGCACGCCAGCAAGGGCCTCGAGTTCGAGCAGGTCTACCTGCCGATGGCGTGGCGACGAAAGAACCCGGCACCCGCGGATCCGCGGCGGAACCTGGCCCGCTACCACGACGACGAAAGGCGGCTGCGGATCGATCTCGGCGGCCCCGAACTGGCGCGGCACCAGCAAACCGAGCGCCTCGAGGACCTGCAGGAGCGCATGCGCCAGCTCTACGTGGGCCTCACCCGGGCCCGCCGCCGTTGCGTGGTCTATGCCTGGGACGATCTTCAGCCGACAGCCGCCATTGGCCATCCTGCGCGTGGCGCATTCGATGTGTTGCTGGCGGCGGCGCTGGCGGCGCCCGAGCTTGCCGGCACCGAGGATGATCGCTTTGCGGCACTCGCTGCACAGCTGCCCGGACTGGTGGTCGCGGAAGGATTGCGCGCGCGCGTCGATGTCGAATGCGCGCCGCCCGCCAGCCCCGAGCGCCGCGCGCGCACGCCCCTGCCCGCGCCACGTCCGGACTGGGGCTTGCACAGCTTCAGCAGCCTGACGCGCTGGCACGCACCGGCCGACCGCGAAGCGCCGCAAGGAGCCGAGGACGAGCGCGAAGAGGCCACGCCCGAACTGGCCATAGATCGCGTTGGGGAGCCCGCGCATCCCGAGCTGTTGCGGCTGGCCTCGATCAAGGGCCCGCGCTTCGGCGATGCCATCCACCAGTTGCTGGAAGAAGGCGCGGGCGCCACCCCTTACGCCGCCCAGGCCACGCGGATCCGGGCCGTGCTCGCCCGTCATGCCGTCGAGGTGCGCGGGCCAGTCACCACCGATCCGGTACCGGCCATCGGCGCATTGCTCGATCGCACCCTGCAAGCGGAGCTGGCGCCGGGACTGCGGTTGGCCAGTCTGTCAGCGCATCAGCAAAAACCCGAGTTCGAGTTCGCCTTCGCCCTTGATGACGCCGCCTGGCACCGCGCCGCCGACCTGCTCGCAGTCCATGGATTGCGCGAATGGTGGCCCGGAGCACCCGTCGACGCCACCTTGCGCGGCCTGATGAAGGGCTACATCGATCTCGTCTATGCCTGGGACGGCCGCTTCCACGTGCTCGACTACAAGACCAACTGGCTGGGCCAGCGGATGTCCGCTTACACCGGCGCCGGACTGGACGCGGCGATGGCCGAGCATCACTACGGCCTTCAGGCACTGATCTACACGGTCGCGCTGCACCGCTATCTCGACCAGCGCCTCGACGACTACGACCCCGACCGTTACCTCGGCGAGGCCTGTTACGTCTTCGTCCGTGCCCTCGGCCTCGCACCCGGCGCCGGCGTCTGGCGCCGGCGCTTTCCGCGCAGCCTGATCGAAGGCCTCGATGCCCTGCTCGACGCGCGCGAGACCGCCGCATGATCACGCCTGCCGAACGCCACAGCACCGCCGCCGCGCTCGAAGCCTGGGCACTCGAACGCACCGGATCGCCCGAACTGGCCCGCGCGATAGGCCTCACCGCCGCGGCCGAAACCGAGGGGCATGCCTGCGCCAACCTGACGATCGCCGGGCTCGACCTCCGCCCGCTGCGCGCCCACGCCTGGATCGGCGACGGCACGCGCTTCACCCCGCTGGTCCTCGACGCCGAAGGCCGCTGCTTCTTTTGGCGCAATGTCGAGCACGAGGCGCGCATCGCGGCGGGCATTCGTGCACGCGTCGGCCGGCAAGCGGAGCAGGACGATCCACGGGTCGATGCCGATCTGGCCCAGCTCTTTCCGCCCGCAAGCCGCGAGCGTGCACGCGGACAGATCGAGGCCGTTCGCGCCAGTCGCTCGCAGTCCTTCTTCGTGCTCAGCGGCGGCCCTGGCACCGGCAAGACCACCACCGTGCTGCGCATGCTGCTCTTGCGCCAGCGCGCGGCGCAGCGAAACGGACACACGCTGTCCATCGCCCTGGCCGCGCCCACCGGCAAGGCAGCGCAACGGCTCAGCCAGGCGATGCGCGGAGAAGCCGAGCGCCTGCGCGAGAGTCTCGGCGCCGCCACGGTCGACTGGGACGCCGCGCTGTGCGCACTACCCGATTCGGCGCATACCCTGCACCGCCTGCTCGCCAGCCGCCCGCGCGAAGATCGTTTCGGCCACGACGAGCAAACGCCGCTGCCGCACGACGTGGTGCTCGTCGACGAGTCCTCGATGGTCGACCTCGGACTGATGCGCGCGCTGTTTGACGCGCTGCGCCCCGGCGCCGCGCTGATCCTGGTCGGCGATCCCGACCAGCTGGTGTCGGTGTCGGCCGGCTCGGTGCTCGCCGACATCGTCGCTGCCGCCGAAGCCGACCCGGCCAGTCAACACCACGTGCGCCTGAGCGAAGTCTGGCGTGCCGAGGGACGGATCGGCGAGGTCTTCGAGGCCGTGCGCCGGGGCGACGCCGACGGTCTCGCGCGTTGCATCAGCGATGCCGATTGCGACGTTCAGATCGAAGCCCTCGACGACACCACCGCACTACTGCGGCGGCTCGAGGCCTGGGTGGCGCGACCACACTGGACGGTGCTCACCGCACTGTGCGGCGATGCCCAATCCGATCCTGCAGCCGTCTTCGCCCACCTCCGGCAACTGCAGTTGCTCACCGCGCTGCGCGCAGGCCCCTTCGGCGCGGAAGCCATCAACACCTGGATCGACACCCGCCGCCGCGGCCATCGCGGCGAGCCATGGTATCCGGGAAGACCGGTGCTGATCCGCCAGAACGACCATGGCCGGCGACTGTACAACGGCGATGTCGGCATCACGTTGGCACGCAACTCGGGACCGGTCGTCGCCTTCGAGAGCACAGACGAGCAGGGACGCACCCAGCACCGCGAGCTGCGCCCACAAGAGTTGCCGGCCTTCGAGCCCGGCTACGCCCTCACCATCCACAAGAGCCAGGGCTCCGAATACAGCGAAGTCGCGCTGGTGCTGCCGCCCGCAGCCGACAGCCGCATCCTGTCGCGGCAACTGCTCTACACCGGTGTCTCGCGCGCCCGCAGCGGCATCGGGATCTGGGGCAACCCACAGGCCGTCGAGACCGCGCTGGGGCGCGTCATCGCCCGCGACGGTGGACTGCAGGAGCGATTGCTCGCTCCCTGAGGGACCGGCGAGCGCTTTTCGAGCCCCTCTCCCCTCGTGTGAGAGGGGTTGGGGAGAGGGGGCACGACAGCAAGTCAGGCGTAGGCGGCGAGGCAGAAGCCGGCAGCCGTGTGCGCTGCATAGGTCTCTCCCCGGCTGCGGAGACCTGGGCTCGAATGGCGCTGGGCACACGGCGAGATCGCGGCATTCCAACAGCACTTGCCGGCGCTCTGAGGCTGCAGAACCCGCACTTTGGACATCGAATGCCGTATTCGATGGGTACAGAAACGACAAGGGCCACCCGAAGGTGGCCCAAGTGCTTGTTTCTCTTGGTGGGCGGTACTGGGATCGAACCAGTGACCCTTGCCGTGTGAAAGCAATGCTCTACCGCTGAGCTAACCGCCCGAAGAGCCGCGCAAGATATCGCTTGCGCGGCTGTCTAGTCAACTGCGAATCACCACTCGCGGCGCTGGCGCTGTCCACGCCAGGCGTCGTCGTGGGCGTTGTAGCCATGGTCGCGGGCCCGCGAGTACGCGGTCTCGCTGTAGCGGTGGTCGCGCTCGCGGTAACGGCGATCGTCGTGACGGTCGTAGCGGTCGTGTCCCTTGTAGCTGCTGTAACCGCGGTTGTGTCGATCGTAGGAATACCCGCGATGACGGTCGCCACGGTAATGCCGGTCACTCCGATAGTGGCGATCGTGTCGCCAGTCACGGTCGCGGTATTCGTAGCGGTAGTAGGTCCGTGGCGGCGCGTAATGGCGGTTGTGACTGCGCGACACGTAGCCGTAGCTGCGGCCACAATCGTAGTAGCAGTCGTCGTGCCAGCCGTAGCTGCGCCGCGGCGAGTAGCTGGCCACGAACCAGGGGTCGTTCCAGCTGTCGTAGCCGTAGCGGCTGTAGCCGTAGCTGCCGGCGTACCAGACCGGTGCCTGCCACGAATAGGACTGGTAGCGCGTGCCGTGGTGGCGTCCGAAGGACACGCTGTAGCCGCCATGGCGACCGTAGTCCGACCAGCCGATCGACCAACTCGATCCACCTGCCGCGGCCGGCGCGGCGAAGAAGCCCAGCATCAGGGCAAGGACGAAAGCCCGCACCATGGATCCACCCTCCTCGAGCGCGACCGACTGCCGCCCGCATACCGTAAGCCATGGGACTGAATGCGCGGTGAAACCAGGCGGCCGGGTCGTTGCCGTTCAGTGTCGCTTTGCGAGGGCCGGCATCGTGCGGCCTCGATTGGCGTGGCGCCGCCCGCCCGGCAACGCGCTCACACTCGCGCCTGCGCTTCCTGGCGATCAGGGTCAGGAAGCACGCCAGGGGGCCAGCGTGAGGACAACCAAGGCTCCGAACAGCACGAACTCCCCGATGCGCTGCGCCAGGCCACGCCAGGATCGTGCGGGCAGGAAGGTCAACGCCGCCGCAGTCGCCAGCACCAGATAGCCCGCAGCTTCCGCTGCACCACCCCAGCGCCCTGCTGCATTCACCAACGCCAAGCCACCGCCGATGTACTGCACCGCTCCACCCAGGTTGTGCAGGCCCTGTCGCCAGGAGCCCGTGACAGGCGAGCCTTGATCGCAAGGGAAGACCACCGCCACCCCATAACCCACCGCGACACAGCCGGCCAGCCAAGCCAGCTCCTCCGCCAGGGGCCAGGAGAGGAAGGCCAGCCCAGCCAGCGCCGCCGCCACCGGAAAGAACAGTCCCCAGGCCACCAGGCGCTGATCGCGGGACCCAGTTTCACCCAGCTCGCTGATCGTGTGGACGAGATGCGAGTAGCCCGGCTTGCGGCGAGCAAGTGCGATCACGCCCAGCAACAGGTAGACCGACGTCGCCGCCGCAATCCACACCCCGGCACTCATGCCGATGCTCCCAGCATCGCTCGCAGCTTGCTCACCGTGCCCCAGTTGCGAGTCGTCAGCGCCCGACCGACCTTCCCGAGCAGGGCCTCGGCGACCGGACTTTCGAGCAACCCACCGGGGCAATACAGATACGCCGCCCGCGGGGTCACGACAAAGCGCTCGGGCGGCACGGGCGCGGGCAGCCGCTGCGTCACGTCCACCAGCGCCGAGGGATCGCCCCCAAAAGCCACCAGGAAGCGCGAATGATCCGCCGCCTCCGGCACCATCGGGGCCTCATCGACAATCGAACGGAACTCCTCGCCCGACTTCACGATCACCGGCGTCCGGATGTCGAAGCCCGCAGCCAGTGCATCCGCAATCCGCTGCGCATGCGCCGCGGGCGCCAGGGCCTCGCTCGACTCGCACACCGCATTGCCGCTCGCGAGCAAGGTCCGCACCGCCCGATAACCCAGTGCATCGAGCTGCGCCCGCCAGTCCGCCATCGCGATGCGGTTGCCACGCCCCACGTTCACGCCACGCAGCAGGATCACCAGCTCACCCATCACACAGCCCTCGTCCGAATCCTCCAAGGAAGCGAGTGTAGGGTGCTGATGAGCGCAGCGAATCGCACCGGCGGCACCGATCCCAAGCGCATCAACGACTCAGCGACCGAACATGTCCTCTCGGAAAATGGCCAATTGGCGATCGCCCCCTGGACCCTGGTCAAGCTCGCGGGCCTCAAGAGCCAGAATGCGCTGAACTGTGATCCGGCCGCACTTCGGGATCTTTCATGGCGAGATCTCGGGACGCAGCCCATCGATCACCCACCCTGCAGCATCTGCCGGTCGAACTCGTGCATCGCCGATCGAAGCGCGGAGCAGCAGCGCGGGAGTACTTCGCAGACGTGCTGTGGCGTCGAAAAGAACATCTCGATGGCAAGGGACACCTTGCTGCCGAGGATCGGCTTGACCGCCTTGGTGTCGTGGGCCGCGGCGATGGCGGCCGAGTGGCAGCGGGCGCGGTTGTCGTCGTCGATGTCCTGGATCCCCGGCAACACAATCCGCGCGAAGGCGAGATCGGACTCGAAGAACTCGACGATGTAAACCAGGCCCTCGCACTTGAAGACGACATCGCCTGCGTCGTCATAACACGGACGATAGCCCTCGTCCGCGAGATATTCGAAGGCCAGTCGCGCCAGGTCGGATCGACAGAAGGCCAGTTTCACTGGGCAATCTGACTGACCAACGGGCCTGTCCGAGACACTGTCCACATCGGGATCCTCCAGCAAGGGAGCGGGGGTGCCCTGTTCGGGGATACCAGGGTTGTCTGCAGGCTTTTCCTCCGCGGTGTCGGGCTTCCTGCTTCCAAAGGGCCAAAGGGGCATTGCCCATCTCCTGCGTCGTGCGGCTCGATCAGCCGCGATGACATGGACGGACGGGCCCGCCAGCCTCGCTGCGTCGGGGCTGCTGTTGTGCTCCACTTGTCAGGGGATGTTCATCGAGCTGCGGCGGGCGCCGCGGCAGACCATGGGATTGGTCACTCGGCGCGCTGTCTTGGAGTCAAGATCGGTCCTCTCGTGTAGAAGGCCTGTGGCGCGGCATCGGTACCTTTTCGGCCTCGACACCTCCGCCCGCCGCGCCGGCGGCATGGAAGGCCTTCAGCGGATCGGAGAACCCTGTCCGTCCATATGGGTCACCCACGCCTAGCGAGACCCGCTCATGCGCCTCCTGCCCACCTGGACGACTCTCAGCCTGCTGCTCTGCCCTGCGCTGGCATGTGCGGGGACACTCCACCCCTTGACCACCGGAGATTGCAATCACGCATGCCAGTGGCAACACGTGGTCATCGAGTACCTCGACCCAGACGAAGACGGTGAAACCAATCCAGGCCGGGATGCAGCTTTTGCAGCCCTGGAGGAGATGACCGAGGCGAGCGGGTTTCCCCCGATCGCCCCCGCGGCGAGGGGACGGCTGCCCTCCGGGGCTTGGCTCGCATGGGAACTGCTGTCCGGGCGTGTGGATCCGCGGCAACTCCCGTCGGCCCTCTTCGCCAATCTTCCGGAACGGGAGCAAGACATCGTGGTTGGTCTGTATGTCAGAGCCCAACCTGACCGAGAACTTGCGCAAGCACTCGCCCCCTACCTGCGAATGATCCAGCGCCGGGAGTTTCTTTCGTGGATGGCGATGGCCGGTATCCCAGCGGCGCGCTCAGAGTTGCTTTCGGGCATCGGTCGCTGTCAGTTCGAGGCCGGGGAATGTCCCGAACTTCCCGACACCACCTTCCTTGGTGTTGAAGAGCTCGAGCGACTATGGCCGCAGGTGGATCCCGCTTTGCGCCCAGCCCTGCTGGCAAGTACCGGTGGAAGCCGGTTGCCCGGCTTCATCGCCACCCACTTGTCCGAGGCCCAGCCGGCAGAGTTGGTGCCGTTTTGGCAAGCCATGCGAACCGCGAGCGAAGCCAGGAGTACCGTTGCCGCCTTGTTGATGTATCGCCTGGCCGTCGATCCGGCTGGCACCGGGGACTCATCCCAGTCTGCGACTGATGGTGAGCCGCCGATGCAGTCTGGATGGATCCAGGTAGAGGCATGGCATGCCCTCGTGGCTGATCCGGGCGCGGGCCGCTCGGAACTCTGGGACGCCCTGGCGAGCCATGATGATCCGGCGATCTCAGCGTTTGGAATCGCCGGACACATTGCCACGACGGACAAGGGGACGCGTCGACACGCCGGGGCATCGACCGATGACCAAAGGGTGCTCGAACTCTTGAGCGGCGTCCAAAGCGACCGAGTCGATGCCTACCTGCTCGAGCGCACCATGGGTGCAGCCACCCTGCTCGATGCCTGCAAAGTGATCCCCCACATCGAGGGTGATCGTCGGGAGCGTTTGGTCGGCCGACTCGCTCCCTGGGTCGCGGGAAAGCTGGCAAGCCTTCCGCCAGCTTCTGTTCCTGCACTGGAGCAGCTTCCGGGAGAGCCAGGCGAGGCCCGCCGCACGGTAAGCGGCCGCAGCCCCCTGTGCTTGCTCGACGCGATCCCGGATTCCATTCGCAAGCAAAGGGAAGGAGTCGACTCCTTGGCATTCGCGAAAGCGCTGTCCGGGAGCCGTGCGGACATCGTGCGCGTGGTCGGTGCGATGCTGCTGGCTGACTTGGGCGATCCCGCTGTCGCTCGGGCCTTGTTCGACGAGATCAGGGCTCGCGCGCCATTCCCGGCGCAGGGCCTGATCCTGGCCATGCTCGAGCGCACGTGGATCGGCCAAGTTCCATAGTTGACGTTCATGAACTCACTTGCGAAGGCACGTGAATCCACCCGACTGGCATGGGGTGTGCCAATGGCCCTTGTCCGACTGCTGGCACTCGCGGCAACGGCGTTCCTCTTCCCAGGCTGCATGGAGTCAACCCCGTCCTGGGAACAGGACGCCTACGTCTGGTCCGGCAGTCACCTCCCCGATGAGGCCACAGCAACGCTCCCGCTATCCCGACACCGGCTGCTCGTTTTGCAGTGGCAAGTCGATGCGGGTTCGGTGCCACGAAGCTTCGACCGGCGCGCCTGGCTCGATGCGCAGCCGGAGACGCCGATTGTGGCGGTCGTCCGTCTCGATGGGTACCGGATCGACCGCGACCCGGGAATGGTTGCCGATGCGCTGGCTGGCGAGATTGCCGACTGGCCAAGGCCGCCCATCGCGGTCGAGATCGACCACGACGCTGCCACGGCACGCGTCGCCGAATATGCCGCCTGGCTATCGGATTTCCGGGAAGATTGGAAGGACCGCAGTCCGATCTGGATCACCGCGCTGCCCGACTGGCAACACTCGCCGCAGCTTCGGACGTTGCTGCGTTCGGTGGATGCTGTGACCTTGCAGGTCCACGCCGTCGATCGTCCCGACAACGGACTTCTCGATCCCGAACGTGCGCTGACGGCAGTCGGGGCGTTCGAGCAACTCGCGGCCACAACGCTGTTTGTCGCCCTGCCAACCTACCAGCTGCGGGTGGGCTGGGATGCCGACGGCTCGGTGCGCTTCGTCGAAGGCGAACAGCCCGTCGCCGGATCAGCGGCACGCGAGCAGACGCTGTTTGTTGAACCCGAAGCGCTGGCTGCCCTCGCCCGGACCCTGCAGTCGAGCCGGCCTCCGCACCGCCGCGGAATTGCCTGGTACCGCTTGCCCCGTCAGGGCGATCGGCAGTCACTGTCGATGGCCACCTTCGGTGCGCTTGTTCGCGGCGAGCCGCTGGCGCAGCACCTGATCATCGAAGCCAGGCCTGGTGCCGAGGGGTTGGCCCACGACCTTGTCCTTCACAATCCCGGCCCGCTGGACGGCAGCCTGCCGGCTGCGATCGCATGGGCCGACGGATGCATGCCGGGCGATGCCGCCTTCGGCTATCGCCTGGGCACGAACCGTGCGTCGCTGGAGCGGGAATCACCGGGGCTGCTTCGCGCCGGTGAGACTCGGACCATCGGGTGGCTACATTGCCCGACCGGTCAGCGTCCCGTTCCTGCCTTCACTTCCCAGATTCCATACTGACGCGACGACGCCCGCATGCATCATTCGTTACCCCTGCTCCTTGCCAGCAGCTTGCTGGCGGCCTGCGCCTCGGCCCGCGACGCCGATACCTGCGGTGACCAGGAGGGAGTCGCGATCCGCATTGTCACTTCAATGCCTGATCCCGATCGCGACTCGAGCGTTTCGGATCCAATGCCCGCTGGAATCCACGATGCAATCGCGCAAGTGGATGCCTTGGCCTCGACTGAATGGAAAGGGTCGCGCACGGAGGAGGGTCATGCCCGATTGCGCTGCTGGTACGACCAGGAGCCCGACACCGTCGGCCAGATCGTCTCGGACAGCATCGACCACGGCCTGCGGTCTCCCTCATATTGGCTCGAGGTGGCGGATTCGACGCGCCATGATGCGGTCAAGGCCGCGATCCTGACCGCGACACTGAAGTACGACACGCCGGCCACCCTGCCCCGCTGGATGGCCCTGATGTCGGGTGATGGGCGTGGCCTGCACGTTTCGGCACTGAAGAGCCTCGCCTTCAGGGACCACCCGGCCGTGATGGCGACGGTGATCGATGCCATGGATGTGTCGGGCTACCCGGGCGATGGCCTGATGGGCGCCCCTTTCGAGCACAACCTGCCGGGCTGGGCGACTGCCCAGCGCAGCCACTACTGGAGTGTCGTCTGGCCAACCTATTGGCTGCTGGGACTGGGTGCACCGGACGACACCTCGGTCGTTGATCGCATCCGCGAGGTCTACACCGTGGGTGAGGAACTCAAGGCCACCGAGCAGTACATCCGAACCCTGGCTTGGTCGGAGC
>JANJUH010000409.1 GCA_024710675.1 Lysobacterales bacterium | reverse complement strand
GACCGCGACCTGTATTCGCCGCGCTTCCGCGCGTTCTACAGCGAGACCCGCTGAGCGGCTGGATGCTACGGCAATCGATCCGCGGCTTCGCCGGACCGAATGCGGCCCGATCGAACAAAGTGTTACATCGTGGGGCAGCGGCTCGAAGCCCGCGCCGCGCCGCTACACCCAGCCCGCGACCATCACCCGCTTGTGGTGCACCAGCTGCTCGTAGCCGTCCTCTGGCACCGGCAGCACCTCGACCCGCGAGAAGCCGATCCGCTGCATGATCCACACCAGGGCCTCGACGCTGGGCACGAGGCAAATGCCGGTGGTCGAGGCCTCGGGGCCGTGGGTCTCGCCGGTCTCGTCGATGATCCCGAAGCTGCCCTTCAGCGGGCGCACGAAACGATGATTGCCCCAGTCGACGAAGCCGTGCATGCCGGGCACCACCTGGGTCTCGATCAGGCACAGGCCGCCCGGCGCGGTCAGCGCACGGGCGCGCCGCAGCGCACCGATCGGGTTCTCGAGGTGGTAGATCAGGCCGAAGCAGAGCACCAGCGGATGCCTGCCGAAACGCTCGGGGCTGCTGTCGTGGACGTCGCATTGCTCGAAGCGGATGCGGTTGGACAGACCCATCGCCGCAATCACCGCGCGCGCGTCGGCAACGTGTTCGCTGCGCGGCTCGATGCCGGTCACCTGCTGCACGCCGTTCTCGACGAGCTGCCAGGAGAACCAGCCCTGGTGACTGGCGATGTCGATGGCGCTGGCGATCGGCCGGCCGCCGAAGTGTGCGTCGATCGCCTGCCGCATCATCGCCGCGCGCGTGGTGTGCACGGCATCGAGTTCACCGCCGTGATAACTGGGCGTCACGGCGCCGCTGGGCAGCGGGAAGCGGTAGAACCAGGTCTTTTCCAGCAGCTCGGATTCGGTCATCGGAAGGCTCGGGAAGAAGGGAAGGAGGGGCATGCGACCGCCCGGAGTGCCCGCGGGTTCCGCGTCAGAGCTGCGTGGGCAGCCAGGTGGCCCGGGCAGGGAACAGGGCCAGCGCCAGCAACACCAGCAACTGGATGGCGATGAAGGGGACGACGCCACGGTAGATCGCGGTGGTCTCGATGGCAGCCGGCGCCACGCCGCGCAGGTAGAACCGGGCACAGCCGAAGGGTGGCGTCAGGAATGAGGTCTGCAGGTTGATGGCCAGCATCACCCCCAGCCAGATCGGGTCCACACCCATCGCCAGCAGCGGCGGGGCCACCAACGGCACGACGATGAAGGTGATCTCGATGAAATCGAGCAGGAATCCGAGCACGAAGACCGCGAGGTTGACGATCAGCAGCGCGCCGATGACGCCGCCCGGCAGTCCGGACAGCCAGTGGTGCACGGCGTCGTCGCCGCCGTAGCCGCGGAAGACCAGCGAGAACAGCGTCGCCGCGACCAGGATCATGTAGACCATCGCAGTCACCAGCGCGGTCTTGCGCGCCGTTTCGCGCAGCGCCTTGAGGCTGAGGCGGCCTGACAGCAGGGCCAGCAGCGTTGCCCCGACCGCACCGATCGCCGCCGCCTCGGTGGGCGTGGCGATGCCGCCCAGGATCGATCCCAGCACCGCGAGCACCAACAGCAGCGGCGGCAGCAGTGCGCCGGTGAACTCGATCAGGCCGGCCTTGGGGCGCATGGCGGCGGGCAGTGTCGGTGCCCATGACGGCCGCAGCCAGGCCAGGAGCAGCAACCACGCGAGGTACGCGGCGACCAGCACCAGGCCGGGCAGCACCGCACCGGCGAAGAGATCGCCCACGGCGACCGACTTCGGCGCGAAGATGCCCTGGTAGAGCTGGGCCTTCTGGTAGGCATTGCCGAGCACATCGCCCAGCAGCACCAGGATCACCGAGGGCGGGATGATCTGGCCGAGCGTTCCGGCCGAGCAGATCGTGCCGCAGGCCAGGCGTGGGTCGTAGCCGGCGCGCAGCATCGTCGGCAGCGCGATCAGGCCCATGGTCACGACCGTGGCGCCGACGATGCCGGTACTCGCCGCGAGCACCGCACCGACCAGCATCACCGCGATCGCCAGTCCGCCGCGGACCCCGCCGAACAGTGCCGCCATCGCCGTCAGCAGGCGCTCGGCCAGTTGCGTGCGCTCAAGCATCACGCCCATGAAGACGAACAGCGGCACCGCCAGCAGCGTCTCGTTGCCCATCACGCCAAAGACACGGCTGGGGAAGGCGTCGAGGTAATTGGGGTCGAAATGGCCGCTGGCGATGCCGATGCCAGCAGCGGCGAGCGCCACCCCGGCCAGCGTGAAGGCCACCGGCAGTCCGAGCAGCAGCGCACCGGCGAGCGCCAGGAAGAGGATCAGCGGAATCCAGTCGGCGGCGCTCATGCGGCGTCCTGCTCTGGCCTGGTGTCGTCGCCGAGCACGGCAGCCAGTGCCCGTGCTGCCGAAGCCAGCGCCTGCACCGCGAGCAACACCGCCATGGCCGGGATCAGCGCCTTCTGCAGCCACAGCGCCGGCAGCCCGCCGGGCTCCCCGGAGCGCTCGCCGATGGCGTGGCTGCGCAGCACATAGTCGTCGCTGACGAAGTAGACGAAGACGGCGAAGGGCAACACGACGAGCAGCATGCCCAGGCACTCGACGATGCCACGGGTACGCGCCGACCAGCGCCGCGACAGCACATCGACGCGGACGTGCTCGTTCTCCTGCAGCGCCCAGGCCGCACCGAGCAGGAAGACCGCGCCGTTGAGCGCCAGCACCGCCTCGCGCAGCCAGGGCCCGGACCACTGCCAGCCATAGCGCAAGGCGACCACGGCGAACTCGCCGACGACGATGAGCAGCACGAGCACGGTCAGCAGCACGCCGACCACGCGCACCGGCCATTCGAGCCCCTTCGCGAGGCGTGTCAGTGCTTGCGCGCGCATCCGGGCCGGCGCGGCGGTCAGGGCCGGAGTTGCGGGTTCAGGCTGTAGGCCCCGACGTGCTCGGCCATCGCCAGCACGTGGCCTTCCATCGCTGCCAGGGCGTCCTTTGCGCTGAAGGATCCGGACAGACCCAGCGTCGGCACATCGAGCGCGTAAAGGCGAAAGTGGTAGTGGTGCATGCGCTCGTCGTTCCACGGCGGGCAGGGGCCGTCGTAGCCGTGGTAATCACCGTCGCCCATGAAGGCACCGTAGTCGTTGATGCCCTGGTGGCTGCCGGCTGGCCCGGGCGGGTGCTGTTTGCCGCCCTTGACCACGCCCTCGCCGCAGGAACCCGCGGGCAGTTCCCTGCAGCCGGCCGGGATGTCGACCATCACCCAGTGGATGAAGTCCTGTCGCGGCAGGTCGCGGGCGATGTGGCGGCCGGGCTGGTTGGCGTCGTCAAAGACGCTCGGCACGTCGGGATCGACGCAGATCAGCGCAAAGGACCGGGTGCCGTCAGGCACATCCGACCAGACCAGGTGCGGGCTGCGATTGGCCCCGAAGGCCATCGGTGCGCCATCACCGGGCACGCCGAAGGCATAGGGATCCGGGATGAAGGCGCCGTGGGCGAAGCTGTCACTCGCAAGATGCATGGGGTGCTCCCGGGCAGGACGGGGACCGCGAGTCTATCGCTGCCGCCGCTCAACCATTACCGGCCGGGCGCGGCTTGCCACCGCCACCGCCACCGCCGCGGCGCCGCCTTGCGCCACGCGGCGCCTGGGCGCCCTGTGGCCGGGCGGCCGGCTGCGGCCCGCGTCGCGGCTCGCCGCCGCGGTCGCCCTCCATGCCATGTCCGCGACCGTGATCGGCGTAGGTCCAGGAGGGGCGGGCGGTGTCCGGCCCGAGCACGCTCCACTGGTCGCGGTAGTCGTCGGGCTGGCGTTCGTCGTAGATGCTGGCGCGGTCCTCGTCGATCTCCACCGGCGCGAACGGGTCGTGGCGACCGCGGCGGCGCTGCTTGCCGTGGGTGATCGCTGCCCGGCCCATATGCGTGGGTGGCAGGGCCAGGGAGTTGCCGGGACAGTAATCGTCGTCGATTTCCTCCTCGACGTGCACCGGCGGCGCCCGGTTGCCGGGCTCGATCGGTTCGCGAGCGGCGCTTGGGGTCTTGACCTTGTTGCGCTGGCGACGATTGCGGCCGCGCTTCTCGGCAGGCGCCGTTGCCGGACGCGGAGCCGGCGCGCGGGCTTCGACCGCTTCGGTCTCGCCAGTCACGGCTTCGGCGCTGGCCGTCGGTGATTCGACGCTGGCGGTCGCTTCCTCGCGGGCGTCGTCAGCGTCGATGCGCGGCGGCGGAGTGTATTCGGGATCGAAGGCTGCGGCCGGTTCGAGCCCTTCGAGCGTCTCCAGCAGCAGTTGTTCGGCGGGCACCACGCGCCGGACTTCCCGGAACTGCGGCGCTTCGTCCTGGGTCAGGATCGAGATGGCCTCGCTGCCGGGCGCGGCGTTGGCGACCCGCGCCAGGTATTCCTCGCCGCTGTGCGGCAGGTCGTAGTTGACCAGGCGTGGCGGGGACTCGAAAGCGAGGGCGCGGGCAGCAAGATCGGTGGCCACCAGCACTTTCAGTTCACCGCTGGCAAAGCCTTCCTGGGCGCGGCGCCTGGCGCCGGCACTCTTGTGCCCATGGATGGCGGCACAGGGCGTTCCGTTGCGGTCCAGGTAGCGGGAGATCTTCTCGGCCCCGTGCTTGGTTCGCGTCAGTACCAGCGCGGGCTGCTCCGGTGCTTGCTCGAGCAGCAGTCGCAGCGCGTCGCGCTTGCGCCCCAAGGCCACGACAAACAGGCGATGTCCATGGCCGGAGGCGGCCGTGGCAGGCGTTTCGACTGCAGGCGCAGCCGCGGCGACCCCGTTTCCGGGTTCCTCGAAACTCATAGGCGCAATGACTCCTTGCGGCAGTGGGGGTGCCCATTGGCGCACCCGGGACGGCGCCGACCCAGCAATCCTCCGGATTGCCCCAGGCCACGCTCGACCATGTGCCGACAGGGGAATGCCGATCACGCATTCCACGACCGGGACTGAGCAGGCGATTCGGGGAAGCCTGAAGGCCTCGCACTTCCGAATACGACTCAGCTACCGTGTATGGCCCTGCCGGCCTACCCGATGACTGTAAACGATGGCGGGGGGCGCTGTCACGCCTTGCATGCCCGTGCCGGACCAACCCGTTCACCTCAGCCGAGGCCGGCCGAGGATCGCCTCGCAAGGAATTCGGAAAATGCGTGGCCCCGATCCGCATGAAATTCCGTAACATCCTTTCGCGCTGTTGTACGACGTACCCGGGAGGGCGCGTCGGGCGGCGTTTCCCCCTTTCGACTCCCATTCGAGGTTGCGCCATGAACGTCATTCCCTTGCGCCGTGCCCCGTTGTCGCTCGCCTTGCTGTTGTTGCTCGCCGCCCCGCTGGCCCATGCCGGCACCAACTGCTCGGGCCCGAACGGGCAAAACCTCGGATCCTCGGCGCCCGGGGAGGATGCCTTCGCCTGCGGTCCGGGTGCCTCTGCGACAGGCGTGCGCGCGACCGCGATCGGTCACGATGCGCGGGCCAGCGACGAAGAGGCCACGGCGGTGGGTGATAACGCGGTTTCCTCGGGCTTCCACTCCTCAGCCTTTGGCGCCGATTCGGTCGCCAGTGGTCGCGGCGCGACCGCGCTCGGTTGGGATGCCCGCGCGACCGGCGCGCTGTCGACGGCGACCGGCAACTCGGCGATCGCCAGCGGCGACAACAGCACCGCCAATGGCCGCGCCTCGCAGGCCACCGGCACCAATAGCACCGCAGTCGGCCAGGATGCGCAGGCGACCAACGTGAACACGACCGCGGTCGGCCAGGGTTCGCGCGCCACCGGCGAGGACGCCACGGCCATCGGCCAGGGCGCCGTGGCGAGCGGCTTCCATTCGAGCGCGCTCGGTGCCCAGTCGGTCGCCAGCGGCCGCGGCGCCACGGCCACGGGCTGGCAGGCGCAGGCCACCGGCGCCCTGTCGACGGCGACCGGCAACGCTGCCGTGGCCAGCGGCGACAACAGCACGGCGACCGGTCGTGCCGCCACTGCCAGCGGCGCCAATAGCACGGCCACCGGCCAGGCTTCGGTGGCCAGCGGTGAAAACAGCACCGCGAACGGCCAGAACTCGGTCGCCAGCGGCGCCAACAGCACTGCGAACGGCCAGAACTCCGTGGCCAGTGGCGTGGCCAGCACCGCGACGGGCCAGGGCTCGGTCGCCAGTGGCGCGGGCAGTGCGGCCTACGGCCAGGGTTCCCAGGCCAGTGGCGTGCGCAGCACGGCATTGGGCCAGGGCGCGGTGGCTTCCGACGAAGAAGCCACGGCCACCGGCCAGGGCGCGCAGGCGACCGGATTCCACTCGACGGCGACCGGCTCCCTCGCCAATGCCAGCGGCCGTGGCGGCACGGCAACGGGCTGGCAGTCGCAGGCGACGGGCGATCTCTCGACCGCGACGGGCAACAACGCCGTTGCCAGCGGTGCCAACAGCACCGCCACCGGTCGCGCCGCGACGGCGAGTGGTGCCAACAGCAGCGCCACCGGTCAGGGCTCGGTGGCCAGTGGTGCTGCCAGCACGGCGAACGGCCAGGGCGCGCAGGCGACCAGCGTCAACAGCACCGCTGTCGGCCAGGGTGCCGTTGCTTCCGACGAGGACGCCATGGCGGTGGGCCAGGGCGCGCAGGCGACCGGTTTCCACTCCACCGCGAGCGGCACGCAGTCCGTCGCTTCCGGCCGCGGCGCGACGGCCACGGGCTGGCAGGCCCAGGCCACCGGCTCGCTGTCGACGGCCAACGGCAACTCCGCCGTGGCCAGCGGCGCCAACAGCACCGCCGTCGGTCGTGCCGCGACCGCCAGCGGTGCCAACAGCGTCGCGCTCGGTGCCAGCAGCAGCGCCACCGGCAGCAACAGCGTGGCCCTGGGCAATGGCTCGGTCGCCGATCGTGACAACGCGGTGTCGGTGGGTTCCTCGGGCAACACCCGCCAGATCACCAACGTCGCCAACGGCACGATGCGCAATGACGCGGTCAACTTCGGCCAGTTCCTCGACGGCATCGCCGAACTGCGTGGCTACGTCGATCGCCGTTTCGAGCAGCAGGACATCCGCATCGACAAGATCGGTGCGATGAACGCCGCGATGAGCACGATGATCGCCAGCGCCGCCGGCATCCGCACCGAGAACCGCATCGCCGCCGGCGCCGGTTTCTCGGGTGGTGAGGCAGCATTCGCGATCGGCTACCAGCGCGCGATTGGCGACAATGCCTCGTTCACCATCGGTGGTTCCTTCACCGACGACGAGAGCACCGCGGGCGTGGGCTTCGGCTACGGCTGGTAAGTCAGGCTGCCTGCAACACCCGAAGGGGCCGGCGCGAGCCGGCCCCTTTTTTCTGCGCCGACGCGCAGAAGCGTCGGGATGAATCCCGACCCACAGGATCGCGGTGGTCTGCTGGGTCCGGATTCATCCGGACGCTCTCAGGGCAATCCAGCAGGTAGGGTGTGGTGAGCGCAGCGAACCGCACCGAAGAGACCATCCCGCATCCGCGCCGGTGCGGTTCACTTCGTTCACCGGACTCCTACGGTCGTGCGAGCTTTCCCCCGGGTCCCGGGTCCCGGGTCCCGCAAGCTCAGAGCCCGAACCCGAAACTGAGCAGCCCGATCGCCACCGCCAGTCCCACCAGCGGCACGACCACGGTCAGCGCACCGACGGCGCCATAAGCCGCCGCATGCGTCTCGCGGCAGATCGCGCGGATCGTCGTGACCACGTAGCCGTTGTGCGGCAGCGAATCGAGCACGCCCGAGGAGATCGCCACCGTGCGGTGCAGCGCTTCCGGATTGACACCCTGGGCGAGGAAGTGGGGTGCAAGGATCGGCAGCGCGATGGCCTGGCCGCCCGAGGCCGAGCCGGTCATCGCGGCGATCACGCTGACGGCGACAGCAGCTGACAGCAGCCCGCCGCCCGGCAAGTGGGTCACCGCATCGACCGCCGCGGTGAAGGCGGGTGCGGCCTTGGCGACGGCACCGAAGCCGACCACCGCCGCGGTATTGCCGATCGCGATCAGCGCGCCGACAGAGCCCTCGGAGAGGGCGTGGCCGGCGTCGCGGAAGAATCGCGGCATCAACGCCACGGTGGCGAGGCAACCGCCGAGCAAGGCCACGATCAGCGCCGAGGTGCCGTAGGAATCGTGCAGCGCGTAGGACACGCCGAGCACCACGGCCAGTGGCAGCAGCGACAGTCCCGGGTGAGGCAAGTCGGCGCGACTGCCTTCGGGATCACCGGCGCGCGCCTCGAAGTGCTCGCCGCGCGCCTTCGCGCGCGCCAGCATCCAACGCAGCCACCAGCCCCCCAGTGCCATCATCAGCAACGCGACCACCAGGCTGGCCTCCCAGGCCGCCAGGTGCGTGGTGCCGAGGAACTGGATCGGGATCCAGTTCTGGATCTCCGGGCTGCCGGCGCTGGTCATCGTGAAGGTCACCGAGCCGAAGGCCAGCGTCGCCGGGATGAAGCGACGTGGCAGGTCGGCCTCGCGGAACAGCGCCAGCGCCAGCGGATAGACACTGAAGGCGACCACGAACAGGCTGACGCCGCCGTAAGTGAGGATCGCGCAGGCGCCGACCACCGCGAAGGCCGCGTGGCGTGAACCCAGGCGTCCGGTGACCCAGCGCGAGACGCTGTCGGCCGCACCCGAGTCCTCCATCAGCTTTCCGAACAGCGCGCCGAACAGGAACATCAGGAACCAGTCGGCAACGAACTTCGAGAATCCGCCCATGTAGCGGGTCGCCAGATCGGTGCCCGCGACCTCCGCCAGCGGCGGCAGCAGCGGCACGCCACTGCTCAGCGCCACCAGCAAGGCGCAGACCGGCGTGGCGATGAACAGGCTCATGCCGCGCACGGTCAGCACGATCAGGAGGGCGAGGCTGCCGAGCAGCCCGATCAGGCTCAGGGTCATGGTGCATCCGGTCCACGGCCTAAAGGCGGCCAGCGTGCGGATTGTCGGCGTCGTCCGCGCCGCACCCCACTGTACGAAGGGACAACTGTGGTGCACGCCACTTGCGCGGAGACTCCGCCCCCATCCGCCGCCGTACCGTGATCCCGGGAGGATCCTGCCATGTCGCTCCAGCCCAATCGCCTCGCCTTCGCCCTGTCGCTGGCACTGGCCACCACGCCCTTCGCCGCCGCCCAGGCCCAGGCTCCCGCAGCCGACGAGCCCGACAAGTCCGAGGCGGCGCAACTCGGCACCATCACGGTCACCGCCCGCAAGCGTGAGGAGACGCTGCAGGAAGTGCCGGTGGCGGTCACCGCCTTCAGCGAGGCCAAGCTCGAGGACTTCAATGTCGAGGACCTGTCGGACCTCGGCGCGCAGGTGCCCAACCTGACGATCTACGCCGCGCGCGGATCCTCCAGCACGGTCACCGCCTACATCCGCGGCGTCGGCCAGTCCGATCCCTTGTGGGGCGTCGATCCTGGTGTCGGCATCTACCTCGATGACGTCTATATCGCCCGCCCGCAGGGCGCCTTGCTCGATGTCTTCGATGTCGAGCGGGTCGAGGTGCTGCGCGGACCGCAGGGCACGCTGTACGGCAAGAACACGATCGGCGGCGCGATCAAGTACATCTCACGCGCGCTCGATCCCGATTTCGGCGGCAAGGCCAGCCTGGCGATCGGCAGCTACAACCAGCAGGACACCAAGGTCAGCCTCAACGTGCCCTTCGGCGAGTCCGGCTGGGTGGCGCGCTTCGCCGGTGCCAACCTCACCCGCGACGGCTTCGGCGAGAACCGGGTGACCGGTCAGGACGTCAGCGACAAGGAGATCGTCGCCGGTCGCTTCACGCTGGGCTACATCGGTTCGTCCGACTGGTCGCTGCGATTCACGGCCGATCGTATCGACGATGCCTCGGCCGTGCGCGGCGCGAAGATGCTCGCGCCCAACGCCTTCGCCCCGACCGCGCTGCCGCTGGACGACCGCTACGATGTCCGCAACGGCATGCCGAACATCAATGACACGACGATGGACGGCTACAGTGCGACCTTCGAATGGTCGATCAACGACTCGTGGACGCTGAAGGCGATCAGCGCCTATCGCGAATCGGATACCGAGACCAACATCGACTTCGACACGCTGCCGAACATCATCGCCGACGTGAAGGCCTTCTACGCGGACGAACAGACCAGCCACGAGCTGCAGCTCAACTACGACGACGGCGGCGCCTGGACCGTGGTGGGTGGTCTCTACCTGTTCGACGGCGAGGCCGGCGGCCGCGTGCTCAACAACTTCTTCAACCTCTCTTTCGGCGACACCGCCGGGCAGATGGACACCGAGTCGGTCGCCGTCTACGGCGAGGCCACCTGGCGCTTCGCCGACCAGTGGGCGCTGACGTTGGGCGGCCGCTACACCGACGAGGAGAAGACCGCCGACATCCTCAATCGCGCCTTCAGCAATGCCACCTTCACCACCCCGGTGGCGACGCTGACCAACCTTCAGGACTCGGTCGACTTCCAGAACTTCTCGCCGAAGGTCTCGCTCGATTACCAGGCCAGCGACGACATCCTGCTCTACGGTCTGGCTTCGCGCGGCTTCAAGAGCGGCGGCTTCAACATCCGCGCCAACGTGGCCGCGGTGCCGGCCTCCGGCCGTCCCTTCGACGACGAGAAGGTGACCACCTTCGAACTCGGTGCGAAGATGGCCTTCGCCGACCAGAGCTGGTTCGTCAACGCCGCCTATTTCCACAGTGACTACAAGGACATCCAGCTCTCGATCTTCACTTCGATCCCGGGCAGCAACCCGCCGGCCTTCTTCGGCGACTTCACCAATGCCGGCGAGGGCACGGTGCAGGGTGTGGAGGTCGAGTTCTTCGGCCAGTTGAGTCCGAACTGGGTGGTGCAGGGCAATGTCGCCTGGCTGGACGCGGAGTACGACGAATTCGTCAACCGCGGCGTCAATGTCGCCGACAGCCAAAAGTTCACCAACGCCCCGGAGTTCTCCGGCGCGCTGTCGCTGCAGTACATCCGCCCGCTCGCTTCCGGCGGCGAAGTGCGCGCCCGTCTCGGCTACAGCCACCAGAGCAAGGTCTACCCGACCACCGATCTGTCCGAGGCGATCGCGCAGGGCAGCTATGGCCTCTGGAGTGCCGGCGTGATCTGGCAAGTGGACGACGCCTGGAAGCTTGCGCTCGAAGGCAACAACCTCGCCGACGAGGAATACCGCACCACCGGCTACAACATCGGTGCGCTCGGCATCCTGACCGGCTTCTACGGCGCACCGCGCACCGTTTCGTTGACCGCCTCCTACCAGTTCTGAGCACCCTCCCGGCCCCGCCAGTGGATCGGCGGGGCCTTTTTTCGAAAGCGGAAAGTGGTAAGTGGTGAGCGGTGAGTAACAAGAGCGGGAAAGAGCGTCCGGATGAATCCGGACCCACCAGGACACCCCAAGCCTGTGGGTCGCCATTCATGCCCAGGCTTCTGCCACTCACCACTGAGCGCAGCGCAGCCGCGCGGACCACTCACCAGCGCCTCGCCACACGGGTGGAAATCGCGAGCCGGTTTCGCCTTCCGGCGTAGACTCCTTGCCGTGAACACCGAGACCATGACCCACATCCTCATCGCCGATGACCACCCGCTGTTCCGCGCGGCGCTGGTGCAGGCCGTGCGCGAGGTGATGCCGGGGGCACGGCTGGTCGAGGTGGCGAGCCTCGATGCGGTCCATCGGTGGCTCGAGGACAATCCCGACACTGACCTCGTATTGCTCGACCTGCACATGCCGGGCGGGCATGGACTCGCCGGTCTGGCTGGCCTGCGCTGCCGTCACCCGCAGGTCGCCGTGGCCATGGTGTCGGCAAACGAAGATCCGGCGGTCATGCAGCGGGCGATCGAGCACGGGGCCCAGGCCTTCATCCCCAAGAGCGCGCCGCTGGAGCAGATCCGCGAGGCCCTGGCGGCCGTCTTTGCGTGCCAGACCTGGCTGCCGCCCGCCGCGCGCATGCGCCGCATCGAGTCGCAGCCTGATCGTGAGCTGGCGCGCAAGCTGGGTTCGCTGACCGCGCAGCAGTTTCGCGTACTCGAACTGGTCGCGCTAGGAAAGCTCAACAAGCAGATCGCCGATGTGCTCGGTATCCAGGAACGCACCGTCAAGGCGCACCTGCAGGCGATCTTCGAGAAGCTGGGCGCGCGCAACCGCACGCAGGCCGGGGTGCTGCTGCGCCAGCTCGAACTGACCGACCCGGCGCGCCAGCTCGAGAGCGCGTGAGCGCGACACTGCTGCTGATCCTGGGGGTGCTCGGCTGGATCGGGCTGCTCTTCCTTGCCGCCTCGCTCGGTGAGCGCCGCCCGCAGTGGTTCGCGCGCCACTGGGGTTTGGTCTATGCGCTCTCGCTCGCGGTCTATTGTACTTCGTGGACCTTCTACGGGACGGTCACCCAGGCGCAGCGCCATGGCTGGTGGGTGCCGCCGACCTTCGTCGGTACGATCCTGCTCTTTGTGCTTGCCTGGCCGCTGCTGGCGCGGCTGGTGGCCGAGGCGCGGGCCCGCAACAGCACCTCGATCGCCGACCTGCTGGCCTCGCGTTTCGACAAGAGCGCGACGATTGCGGCGCTGGTGACCGCGATTGCACTGGCGGGACTGGTGCCCTACATCGCCCTGCAATTGAAGGCCGTCGCGCAGAGTTTCGACCTGCTGGCCGCACGCCTGCCCGATGCCGGCGAGCGCTGGGCCGGCGACAGCGCCGCTGCTGCGGCCGTGTTGATGGGCCTGTTCGCGATGCTCTTCGGTACGCGCCGCACCAGCGCGAGCGCCCAGGGCGTGGTGCTGGCGATGGCGATGGAGTCGCTGGTCAAGCTGCTCGCCTTGCTGGCGCTGGGTGTGGCGCTGGTCTGGTTCTGGTTCGATGGCCCGGCCGCCATGACCCAGGCCACCGCCAGCCTGCCGCCGCCGGCGCCGCCCGGCACCGCCTTCCTGACCCTGGTGTTGCTCGGCGCGCTGGCGATGATCTCGCTGCCGCACCAGTTCCACGTCGGCATCGTCGAATGCCGTGACGTTGCCCATGTGCGCACCGCGCGCTGGCTGTTTCCCTTGTACCTCTTGCTGATCAGCCTGTTCATCCTGCCGCTGGCGCGCGCCGGGCAGTTGCTGCTGGCGGGCCAGGCAGTACCGGCCGATCTCTATGTGCTCGCCCTGCCGCTGGAGAAGGGTAACGAGGCGCTGGCGGTGCTCGCCTTCCTCGGTGGCATGAGTGCCGCTGCAGGGATGGTGGTGGTGGCGACGCTGAGCCTGGCGATCATGGTCGGCAATCACTGGCTGACGCCCCTGTTGCTCGATGCCGGTGGCGGCGATCTGCGCGGTCGCGTGCTGTGGCAGCGGCGCATGGTCATCGCCGCGGTGATGTTCGCGGCCTACGTCTACAGCCACTCGGCGGCCGCCAGCGAGGCGCTTGCCGACATCGGTTCGCTGGCCTTCGCGGCGCTGGCGCAACTGGCGCCGGCGGTGGTCGCGGCGCTGTACTGGCCGGGTGCCCACCGGCGCGGTGTGGTCGCGGGTCTCTCGGTTGGCTTCGCACTGTGCGGCTACACGCTGCTGCTGCCTGCACTCGCTCCCGATCCCACGGGGGGCTGGATCACGCACGGCCCGCTCGGGATCGCTTTCCTCGCTCCGCAGGGGCTGTTCGGGCTGGCCGGCATCGACCCGCTCACCCACGGCGTGTTGTGGAGCCTTGCTGGCAACATCGCCGCGCTGGTCTGGGTCTCGCGCCGCGCCGGGGATAGCGAGCCCATAGCGCCAGCGCGCCCTTTCAGTCGCGGCGAGTTGCGTGAGGTCGCGGGGCGCCTGCTCGATCGCGAACGCCTGAATGCCTTGCTGGGCCGGGAGCCGGGCGGCGATGCGCTGGCAGCCGACGAGAGCACGCTGGCGCGCGTCGAGCACGAATTGAGCGCGCTGATCGGCGCCTCCAGCGCGCGCTTGCTGCTCGACGCCGCCCGCCGCGGCGCCCGCTCGGAAGTGCAGGCGATGAGCCAGGTGGTCGGCGAGGCGCGCGAGGCGGTGTCCTTCAGCCACGCCATCCTCGATACCGCGCTGGCCAACCTCAGCCAGGGCATCAGCGTTGTCGACGGCGAGTTGCGCCTGGTTGCGTGGAACCAGCGCTACGAAGAGTTGATCGGCTATCCGCCGGGATTCCTTGTTGTCGGCCGACCGGTGGCGGAACTGGTTCGCCACAACGCCGAACGCGGGCTGCTCGGGCCGGGCAGCGTCGATGAGCTGGTCGAGCGTCGACTGCAGGCCCTGCGCCAGCGCTCCGCCTACGTGTTCGAGCGGCGCTGGCCGGACGGCACCGTCATCGAGATCCGCGGCAAGCCGATCGCCGGCGGTGGTTTTGTCAGCACCTACACCGACATCTCGGCCTTCCGCCAGGCCGAGGAAGTGCTGCGCACCGCCAACGAGACCCTGGAGGCGCGCGTCGCCGAGCGGACCCGCGAACTGATGGCCGCCACCCGCGAGGCCGAGCGCGCCAACGAGGCCAAGAGCCGCTTTCTTGCGGCGATCAGCCACGATGTGCTGCAGCCATTGAATGCCGCGCACCTCTTCGGCCACGCGCTGGCGCAGCAGCTCGGCGCCAGCGAGCACCGTCCGGCGGTGCAGAACATCCTGTCGGCGCTGGCCTCGACCGAGGCGCTGCTGGCCGGTCTGCTCGATCTCTCGCGCCTCGATGCCGGCGGTTTGACGCCACAGCGCCGGGCTTTCCCGGTGAGCGAGCTCTTTGAAACCTTGACCCGCGAGTTCGGCGTGATGGCGCGCGAGAAGGGTCTGGAACTGGTTCACGTACCGTCGCGACTGTGGATCGAAAGCGACCCGCAACTGCTGCGCCGCGTGCTGCAGAACTTCCTCGCCAACGCCATCCGCTACACCGCGCGCGGTCGCGTCGTGCTGGGTGTCCGTCGCCGCGAAGGGCAAGCGGAGCTGCTGGTCGGCGACACCGGCGCGGGCATCGCCGAGGCCGACCGCGAACGCATCTTCGAGGAGTTCCAGCGCCTGCCGGCGGCGCGCGAGGCGGCGCCCGATGGCCTGGGTCTCGGCCTCGCGATCGCGACGCGCATCAGCCGCCTGCTGGGGCACGCCATCACGCAGCGGTCGCTGCCCGGGCGCGGCACCTTGATCGGTGTCCGTGTGCCGCTGGCCATGGTGCAGGCCCGCACACCCCCACCTGCGCCGGCGACCGGCTTGCCACGACCGATCTCCGGAGGTGGCCGGGTCCTTGTGGTCGACAATGAACCCGCCGGACTGGCCGCGCTCGCCACGCTGTTGACCGGCTGGGGACTGGCCGTCGCCAGCGCCGCCTCCGGTGCCCAGGCCGAGGCCGCCCTCGCGGAGACCGAGGCCGACGCCTGGATCCTCGATTACCACCTCGACGGTGGCGACACCGGGCTCGCGTTGCGCGAACGCCTGCTCGCACGCTTCGGCGAGCGGCCGGTGGTGCTGGTCAGCGCCGACCACGGACCCGAACTGCGTCAGCGCGCCGCCGAGGCGGGCGTCCACCTGCTGCTGAAACCCGTCAAGCCGCTGGCCCTGCGCTCACTGCTGGCGCGGCTGGTGGGGTGAGCCTGTTTCGGGACTCGGGACTCGGGACTCGGGACTCGGGACTCGGGACTCGGGACTCGGGACTCGGGACTCGGGACTCGGGACTCGGGACTCGGGACTCG
>JANJUH010000400.1 GCA_024710675.1 Lysobacterales bacterium | reverse complement strand
GGACAGGGCGGGGGCGCTGGAAAACTTCAAAAAGGCCTTTGCTTTCGACTCGTCGCTCACCGCGACAAAAGAGAAGATCGATGCCATCGAATCGGCCTTGCCTGCCTTGTAACGAACTTTCGGGACCAATCGGGACTTCGCTGGCAGACGTTCTGGCGCTCACCAAGAGCCAACCAGCCGAAGACGCAGACATCGGTCCGGAAGCCTTCCCGTCGGCAACCTTGAACCGCCGCAGCTACGGTGCGGCCCGTTTGGTCTGAGTCGCACCGAGGGCATGTCGGTCGTCAAGACGCCCCCCTCGAGCGGCGCTGTAAACCTTGGGATTCCGGCTGTCTCGGTCTCCCTTCAGTCCGGCAACCCGGACTTGGCCTTGACCGTTTCCTCTGCAACCTTCTTGGCGGCGCCTTCGATAAAGTCGTCGACGTCCTGCGCTGCGGCAAGAACACCACCGAGGAACCACGAGTTCTGATCCACCGTGATCTGCGAAATCTCTTCCGCAGTGGTGGCGTTCACGAAACGCACCGTGGCATCGAAGTTGGCAGAGCCGGCTCCGAATCCGATCATCAGTCGGGCTGCGCGATTGCCTTCCTGATACCGCGTCACCTCTCCCTTGATGATCAGGTCGCCGGGCCGCGCATCGTTGCGAACCACCTCGCTGAATGCTCCCGATGCACTCAAGCCGTCGGCAATCTTGTCAGCAAAGCGCTTGCCGGCTGCGGCGGTCTGGCTCACAGCGACCGCGCGCTTGGCTTCGTTGCGAGGCGGTGATGAAAGCTCAGCGGTGAAATCCATCACGCTGACCCGGGTGAACCCCGCGAAGTCAGCGCTGATCGCCGCCTTCTGTGCCGCTGCGGGCGCTGCTTGGCCGGAGCCCGAGCGCTTCATCCCGGACGTACTGCCGCAGGCGGCCAGAACCAGGATCAGGAGAAGCAAGGAGGCCGCACGCAGGCACTTGAGCATGATGATTTCCTACTGAGCTCGAGACGACCACCGCGGGTTCGCGGCGGAGCAGTGACAACACGAACCATCGGCCGAATCCGGTGTAACGATAGTTCACGGCCTCGAAGTCTACGGCTGCCCAAATGGCCGTCAAGCGCAAACTGGGTCCTTGAGATCCCCCGTCAAGCGGTCGAGGGATTCCCAGGCCTTCCGGCCACTCCGGTTCTGTACTCGACGGGCGACATTTCGCCGAGCCGCGCCTGCGCCGCGTGGTCAGGAATCAGCCACTCGCCAGCGCCGCAGCAATCTCCCCCGGATCCACCCCATCAACAATCTCCGCCCGACCCACACCCCGCCACAGGATCAGCCGCAGTCGATCAGACAGCGTCTTCTTGTCGAGGCGCATCAGCTCGACGATGGCCTGCGGGGCACAATCGGCGGGGCGCGTCGTCGGCAGGCCGAAGCGCGCGAGCAGGGCTGCCAGGCGCTGGGCGTCGGCGGCCGGGGCCATGCCGAGGGCGGCGGACAGGCGTGCGGCGAGAACCATGCCGATCGCGACCGCCTCGCCGTGCAGCCAGCGGGTGTAGGCGCCCATGGTTTCCAGCGCGTGGCCGTAGGTGTGGCCGAAGTTGAGCAGGGCGCGCTCGCCGGTCTCGCGTTCGTCGCGGGCGACGATCGCGGCCTTGTGTGCGCAGGAGCGATGCACGGCCTCGGCCAGCACCTCGGGATCGCGTGCGAGCAGGGCCTCGGCGTGTCGCTCCAGCCAGTCGAGGAAGTCGGCATCGCCGATCGCCCCGTACTTGACCACCTCGGCCAGTCCCGCTGCGTACTCGCGCGGCGGGAGCGTCGAGAGCGTATCGGTGTCCGCGAGCACGAGCTTCGGCTGCCAGAAGGCACCGACCAGGTTCTTGCCAGCCGGCAGGTTGACCGCGGTCTTGCCGCCGACCGAGGAATCGACCATCGCCAGCAGGGTCGTCGGCACCTGGATGAAGTCGATGCCGCGCATCCAGCAGGCCGCCGCGAAGCCGCCGAGGTCGCCGACGACGCCGCCCCCGAGCGCGATCAGGCAGGCGTTGCGCTGCGCGCCGAGCGCGGCCAGCGCTTCGAAGACCTTGCCGGCGGACTCCAGCGTCTTGTGAGCCTCGCCGTCGGGCAGCTCGAAGCGGCGCCAGGCGAGGCCGGCGAGCTGCGCCTCGATGCGCGCGGCGTAAAGCGGCGCGACGGTGCTGTTGCTGAGCAGCAGGAGCTGGCGGCCGCGGATGGCCGCACGCAGCAGCTCGCCGCGATCGAGCAGGCCGCGGCCGATGTGGATGTCATATGCGCGCTCAGCGAGCGCGACTTTCAAGCTCTTCAACGAGGGACTCCGGGAAACGGGCGGGGGGCAGCGGTTGCCAGTAATGGCCGAGCGCCGCCAGGCAGCGCCGGCAAGTCGGGCCGGGACCGGCCCTGTTGGCCGAAACCGTAAGGTCCGCCAACTCGCGATAGATCGGATTGCGCTGGGCCGCCATCTGGCGCAGGCGGCGCTCGCGGTCGGGCGCCTGCAGCAATGGGCGCGATTCGTCGCGGGCCAGGCGCTCGAGTTGCAGGTCCACCGGGACCGCGAGATAGACGACAAAACCGCGCTCGGCCAGCACTTCGCGATTGGCCGGCGCCAGCACCGCACCGCCGCCGGTGGCGAGGACAATGCCGTCCTCGGCGCCAAAGCGGGCCAGCGCCGCCGACTCGAGCGCCCGGAAAGCCGGCTCGCCCTCGCGGGCGAAGATCTCGCTGATCCGGCAACCGGCCTCGCGCTCGATCTCGGCGTCGAGATCGACAAAGCGCATTCCCAGCGCCTCGGCCAGGCGCCGTCCGACCGTGCTCTTGCCGGCGCCCATCGGGCCAATCAGGTAGAGGTTGGAGGCGGGGTTCATGAGGCGATGTTAGCGGGGGAAGGCTGGAGGGGACGAGCGGGTGGGCAGATGCCGTGGTATCCGGATGAGAAGCGCCCGGATGAATCCGGACCCACAAACGCCGGCGGAGCCACGGCGATGCGACCAACACCGTGGGTCGGGATTCATCCCGACGTTGCCGCTTTTCGGCCCACACTGCCTTCCTTCACCTTTGCTCCGCTAGCATCCGCGCCGTCTTCTGCTGAACGCCCCGCACATGCTGCGTTTCTTCCTGGTTTTCATGGGCGTGTTGGTCGCCCTTTTCGCCTTCGAGATCTCGCATGTAGGCGAGACCTACTTCGTGATCCCGTTCACCGACGGGCTGGCGAAGGTCAGCGCCTGGATCATCATGCTCTTCGACGATCAGGTGACGAGCTACGGCAAGATCATCCAGAGCACGGCGAACGGGTTTGCAGTGTCGATCGAGCGTGGCTGCAATGGCATCGAGGCCATCATCATCCTGATCGCGGCGCTGGCGGCCTTCCCGTCGACCTGGAAGCAGAAGCTCGTCGGCTTCGCGATCGGCTTCGTTGCGATCCAGGCATTGAACCTGGTGCGCATCATCAGCCTGTTCTACATGGGCCAGTGGAGCATGGTCTGGTTCGAGTGGTTCCACCTGTACCTCTGGCAGGCGCTGATCATCATCGACGCGCTGGTGGTGTGGCTGCTCTGGCTGCGCTGGATCTCGCGCAAGCGCATGCCGGCCGCGCCGCAGGCGGCGATCGCTTGAACGCGCCGCGGCGCGTCCTGATCGCCGGTTGCGGCGATCTCGGCAGCCGCATCGGCCAAAACCTGCCGGGCGCCGAGGTCTACGGCCTGCGCCGGAATGTGGCTGCACTTCCGGCGGCAATCCATCCGGTGGCCGCGGATCTGCGCACCGGAGCCGGATTCGATGCACTGCCCCGTCAGGTCGACGCGCTGGTTTACTGCGCGACCCCGGACGCGCGGCACGAGGCGGCCTACCGCGCGACCTATGTCGATGGTCTGGCCCGTCTCATCGATGCGCTGCCCGATCCTGCAGCAACGCTCCGCATCGTGTTCGTCTCCAGCACCGCCGTCTACGGCCAAGACGAAGGCGAATGGGTGGACGAGGCGAGCCCGACCGAACCCACGGGATTCAACGGCCGCGTCCTGCTCGAGGCTGAAGCCGCCGCGGGCAGCCGTTTTCCGTCGACCGCCCTGCGCCTGTCCGGGATCTACGGCCCCGGCCGACTGTGGCTGCTGCGCCGGGTTCGCACGGGCGAGGCGATCGGCGCCGGCTGCCACTGGACCAACCGCATCCATCTAGCCGACGCGGCGGCACTGGCCGTCACCCTGCTGGGCCACGAGTCGCCACCGCCGGTGGTGATCGGCGTCGACAACGCGCCTACCTGCGAGTCCACGGTCCTCGATGGGCTGGCCGACCGCCTCGGCCTGCCGCGCCTGCCCCGCCATGGCGATCCGGCCGCAGTCAGCGGCAAGCGCCTGCGCAATGATCTTGCACAAAGTCTGGGCTGGCGCCCCCGCTATGCTTCGTGGGAGGACGGATATTCGGACGTCTTGACGTCTTCACCACTGCCACCGGGTGCCCCATGAGCCTGCATTTCGAAGCCTTCAGCCATTTCCGCGAACTGATCGAGCGCGCGCGCCTGGCCGGAGAACCCGAGCCGACGGCAATGACCGTCGCCAGCGCAGGTCCGGACGGCCGTGTCTCGGCACGCACGGTGCTGCTCAAGGAACTCGACGGCAGGGGCTTCGTCTTCTACACCAACCACCAGAGCCGCAAGGGCCGGCAATTGCTGGCGCAACCGCAATGCGCGCTCCTGTTCCTTTGGAAGGCGCTCGACCAGATGGTGCAGGTCAAGATCGAGGGCCGTGCCGAGCCGGTGACCCACGCCGAAGCCGACGCCTACTTCGCCTCGCGCCCGCGCCCCTCGCAGATCGGCGCCTGGGCCTCGAAACAGTCCGAGACCCTGTCCGGGCGCGAGGAACTGCTCGCCCGCGTGCGCGAGTTCGAGCAGCGCTTCGACGGCCAGGACGTCCCCCGCCCGCCGCACTGGAGCGGCTTCCGCGTCGTGCCCGACCTGATCGAATTCTGGTACGGCCGCGACTACCGCCTGCACGAACGCCTGCGCTACGAGATCAAGGGCGGCGAGTGGCGCAAGCGGATGTTGTATCCCTGAGACTGCGAGCAGGGCCAAAGGGTGAATTCCCGGCGAGCCCCGTGAGCGTTTTTCGGTCCTTTGCGGACCAAACAGCTCTTCCCTTGCCGAACCCATGCCTGACCGCCACCCCCGCCGCATCGTCTGCCTGACCGAGGAGCCCACCGAGATCCTCTACCGGCTCGGCGAGCAGGCGCGCATCGTCGGCATTTCCGGCTTCACGGTGCGCCCGCCCGAGGCGCGCCGCGAGAAGCCGAAGGTCTCGGCCTTCACCAGCGCGAAGATCGACCGCATCCTCGCACTCGAACCCGACCTCGCGATCGGTTTCTCGGACATCCAGGCCGACATCGCGCGCGAGCTGATCC
>JANJUH010000315.1 GCA_024710675.1 Lysobacterales bacterium | reverse complement strand
GTACCTTCGCGCGATCCAGCGTGGGCCATCCCCGGTCACGCCACGATCCCCGCCAGGTCATCGAGGATCGGGCACTCCGGTCGCTCGTCACCGTGGCAGTGGTGGGCCAGGGCCTCGAGGCTGCGCTGCATGGCCTGCATCTCCCGGATCCGCGCGTCGAGCTCGGCGATCTGGGCACGCGCGAGCTGGCGGACTTCGGCGCTGTTGCGACCAGGATCGTTCCAGAGGCCCAGCAGCTTCTCGATCTGTTTGATCGGGAAGCCCAGGTTGCGGGCGCGGTGGATGAAGCGCAGGCGATGCAGGTCGGCGTCACTGTAGAGCCGGTAGTTGGCGAAGGTGCGTGCAGCCGGCGGAATCAGGCCGATGCTCTCGTAGTGGCGGATCATCTTCGCCGACACCTGGGTCTGCCCGGAGGCTTCGCCGATGTTGTGAAAGCCGCGCTCGCGGGCTTCGGCGAGTTCGGGGCGTGGTGTTCTGGTGGCCATGGCGGTCGCCTCAATGATGGGCGCGCGGCGACCAGCGCCGCAGCAGCAGGGTGTTGGACACCACGCTGACGCTGGACAAGGCCATGGCGGCACCTGCGATCACGGGGTTGAGCAGGCCGGCGGCGGCCAGCGGGATGCCGATGACGTTGTAGGCGAAGGCCCAGAACAGGTTCTGGCGGATCTTGCGGGTGGTGAGCCTGGAGATCTCGATGGCATCGGCCACCAGGCGCGGGTCCGGGCGCATCAGCGTGATGCCGGCGGCGTGCATCGCGACATCGGTGCCGCTGCCCATCGCGAAGCCGACGTCCGCCGCCGCCAGTGCCGGCGCAGCGTTTATGCCGTCGCCGACCATCGCCACCGGACCTGCCGCGCGCAGCGAGCGCACGACCTCGGCCTTGTCGCCCGGGAGCACTTCGGCACGCACATCCTCCGCAGCAATGCCGACCCCTTGCGCGAGCACCCCCGCGGCGCCGGCGTGGTCGCCCGAGACCAGCACCGGGCGCAGGCCCAGGGTCTTGAGTGTCTGGATGGCATCGGCCGACTCCGCGCGTGGCGGATCGCCGAAGGCGAACAAGGCGTGCAGGGAGATGCCCTGCGCATCCTCGACCGCCAGCCAGGCCAGCGACCGGCCTTGCGCCGCCTCCGCGCTGGCCGCCTCCTCGAGCGCGGACGTGTCGACACCGGATTCGCGCATCAGGCGCTCGTTGCCGAGCAGCACGCGAAGGCCGTCGACCTGTCCCTCGACGCCGCGGCCGGCAAGGACCTTGATGTCCTGGGCCGGTGCCGGAAGGCTGGCGCCCTCGGCCTGCGCTTCGAGCACCGCGCGCGCCAGCGGGTGCGTGCTGCCTTGCTGGACTGCGGCAGCCAGCGCCAGCGCATCGGTAGCGTCCGCGTTCGGGGCATGGGTGGCGAGCAGGGCCGGCTGGCCCATCGTCAGCGTGCCGGTCTTGTCGAAGGCCACGGTGCGCAGCGTGCAGGCGGCCTCCAACGCCTCGGCGTCCTTGATCAGGATGCCCGCCTTGGCCGCGAGCCCGGTGCCGGCCATGATCGCGGTCGGCGTCGCCAGCCCGAGCGCGCAGGGACAGGCGATCACCAGCACCGCGACCGCATTCAGCACGGCCTGCGTCCAGTCGCCGCCCAGCCAGCCCCAGCCCAGCAGCGTGAGCAGTGCGATGGCGACCACCACCGGCACGAACACCGCGCTGACGCGATCGACGATGCGCTGGATCGGCGCCTTCTTTGCCTGCGCGTCCTCGACCATCCGGATGATCCGCGCGAGCACCGATTCGGCGCCGATGGCCGTCGTGCGCACCACCAGCCGGCCTTCACCGTTGACCGCGCCGCCAGTGACCCGGCTGCCGGCTTCCTTGGCGACCGGCAGCGACTCGCCGGTCAGCAGCGACTCGTCGGCGTGGCTCTGGCCCTCGATGATCTCGCCGTCGACCGGGATGCGCTCGCCCGGCAGCACGATGGCGACATCGCCGACGCGCACCCGCGCCAGCGGGACCTCGACCTCGCGCCCGGCGGCATCGCGGATTCGCGCCGTGGCCGGACGCAGCGCCTGCAGCGCGCGGATCGCCTCGGTGGTCTGGCGCTTGGCGCGGGCTTCCAGCCACTTGCCCATCAGCACCAGCGTGATGATCACCGCCGAGGCCTCGAAGTACAGGGCCGGCGCGTCGTGGTGTGGGCTGCCGGCGAGCAGGTGGTGCACGCTGAGTCCGAAGGCCGCGCTGGTGCCGAGCGCAACCAGCAGGTCCATGTTGCCGGTACCGGCGCTCAATGCCTTCCAGCCGGCGCGGTAGAAGCGCGCGCCCAGCCAGAACTGCACCGGACTCGCGAGCAGCAGTTGCACGCTGCCGGGCAGCGCCCAGTGCTCGCCGACGAGCATCCCGAGCATCGGCAGCGCCAGTGGCAAGGTCAGCACGGCGGCGTAGAGCAGGTGGCGGCGTTCGTGGTCGCGCGCTGCGGCAGGCGCTGGCGGGGCCCCGGCGGCATCGGGGCCGCTGGCCGTGCCGCCGGTGTCGTCGTCGCTTTCCTGCGTGTCGCGGCGCACGGTGTAGCCGGCGCCTTCGATCGCTGAGATCAGCGCCTCCGGGCCGGTGCCGGCGACGACGCCGACGCGTGCCTGCTCGGTCGCCAGGTTGACGCTCGCCGACAGCACGCCGGGAACAGCGGACAGCGCCTTCTCGATGCGGGCGACACAGGACGCGCAGCTCATGCCGGCAATCGGCAGCGTGTGTTCCTCGCGGGTCACGCCGTACCCGGCTGCCTCGACGGCAGCGACCAGTTCGGCGGTCGACGGCCTGCCGTCGTGGCGGACGGTTGCGCTCTCCGTCGCGAGGTTGACGCTGGCCGAGTGCACGCCGGGCACCCGGGCGATGGCCTTCTCGACACGACCCGCGCAGGACGCGCAGCTCATGCCGGTGATGCCCAGGCGGGCCGTGGGTTCGGTGCTGTCGGGTGCGGTATCGGGTTGGCGGTCCATGGCTTGCTCCTGCGTGGGGAGCCCAGCTTCGGGCTTCCCATGATGGCAAGGTCAAGCCGTTCGCGCTCGCCGTCGTACCGGGCGCTTCAGCCCTGCGGCGCGGATGCGCTGTCGTCGAGCTCGAAGCGGATCGGTACCTGCATGCGTGCGGGCAGGGGCTGCTCGAACTGCGTGGGGTTCAGCCACCAGCCGCGCACGGCGGCGAGTGCGGCGTGGTCGAAGACGCCCGGCGGCTCGGCGCTGACGATCTGCGGATCGCGCACGACGCCCGTGGCATCGACTTCGAAGGACACCTCGACGACACCCTCGATGCCGGCCTTCATCGCGTCCGCGGGGTAGCGCGGTGGCGTGCGCACGTCGGCCGGTGCGCTGCCCGTCGCAGCCGCGGCCGGCGGTGTCGAGGCGCGCTGCACCCAGAAGGTCAGCGCGTAGCCGTCCTGCCCATCGATGGCGATGGTGGCGGGTTCGCCCCGCTTCATGCCCACCGATGGCGTTCCGACGAGCTTGCCGTCCTGGCGCAGCTCGCTGGCAAGGAGGAGCACGCCGTCGCTGCCCTCGCTGACGCGCAACGAGATCTCGGTGCCGTCGCTGCGGATGCCTGCGGTCTCGCCCTCGCGCACCATCACGGTGGGCAGCAGCGGTGGCTGCCCTGGCCGGCTGAGCAGCACGCGCACGGCATAGGTGTCGGGCTCGGCACCGACGACTTGCGCCGGCTGGGAGGCCCAGACGGTGCCGCCGAGGGCGACTGCGGCGCTCGCGATCGCGAAGAAGCCGGCGCGACGACGCCGGGCCGAGGGCTGCGGACGGGTGAGCATGGCGATGCGTTCCTTCAGTGGATGGCCGGTCGGCCAGTGGCAGGCAAGGGGTGCGGCGAGACGCTCGCCGTGGAGCTGGGCCAGCAGCAGCGATTCGGCATAGGCGCGGCGCTGGTCGCGATGGGCCTCGAGCAGGCGGGCATCGCAGGCGAGTTCCTGGTCGTGGCGGAAGGCGCGCAGGGACCACCACGCGAGCGGGTTCCACCACGCCAGGCAGGCGACCAGCAGTGCCAGCGCCTGCGCCGGGAGGTCGCCGGCGGCGATGTGCGCGCGCTCGTGGGCCAGCATCAGCGCCTGCTGGGTGGGGTCGTAGCGGCGCTCGAAATCGACCGGGACGACGACCCGCGGGCGCCACAGGCCGATGGCGAGCGGGGCGGTGATGGCCGCGCTGCGCGCGAGGCCATCCGGCGCGGCCGCCGTGGCCTGCAGGGCGCCGACGAAGCGCTGCTGCCGTACACAGTGCGCCAGCAACAGCACGGCTGCGCCGAGCAGCCACAGGGCGATCCCGGGCGGCGGCAGCACCGTCGAGGCGACGACGTCGGCGACGGCCGGCGCCGGATCGGCAAGAGATCCCACCGCCACGGTGGACCATTCGATCGTGCGCACCGGCGCCGGCATCAGGCTGGCGAGCACGGCGGCAGGTGGCAGCAGCCACAGGGCGTAGCCCACGCGGGCGCCGAAGCGCCGGCGCAGCGGCCCGCGTGCCGCCAGTACGACGAGCAGCGCCGCTGAGAGCGCGGCCATGGTCGACAGCAGTTCACTGCCCATCGTCGAGGCCCTCGATCAGTTGCTTCAGTTCGGCGATGTCCTGCGCACTCAGCTTGCGCTGCCGCGAGAAGTGCGCGACCAGTGGCGCCACACGGCCGTCGAACAGGCGCGCCAGCAGGCTCTCGCTCTGCCGCGACAACCAGGCCTCGCGCTCAAGCAGCGGCGAGTACAGATAGCGGCGCCCGTCGCGCTCGGCGCGCAGCGCACCCTTGCCGAGCAGGCGGTTGAGCAGTGTCTTGATGGTCGCTTCCTGCCAGTCCTGGCGGCCGGCGAGGGCGGCGACGACCTCCTCTGCGGTCCGCGGGTGGCGCTCCCAGAGCACCTCCATGACCACCGATTCGGCATCGCTGATGTCAACAGCAGGGCGCATGCGCTCTCGCTTACAGGTGTAATCGAGGCTCATGATTACATGGGTAAACGACGTTGGCAAGCGCTCGTCGAAACCGATGGTGCAAGGGCCTCCCGGGCGCCGGCCTGGAGACCCTGTGCTGCCGCAGCCCAGCCGATGGGGCCTTCGGAATCCTTCTCGCCGCCTGCGGCCGTCGAAAGGGCGATCCCCTGGTGCCAGCACTGCGCGAGCCGGCGACCGCCATCAGCGCCGGATCGATCACCCCGCAGCCTGCCTTGCTGCACCGCAGCATCCTGCTAGCATTCACGCCTCCTGATCGTGGAGTCATCCCGTGTCCGATCCCAAGAGTGCCTGGCTGCCGGACTGGCAGGCCATGCAGAAACAGGTCTTCAATGCCTGGACCGATGCAGCGCGCAAGGGCGCGGCGCCGGACTTCCCGGTGCACGAGGGTTTCGATGCGTGGCTGAAGCTCTTCGGCCAGCGCGACACCAAT
>JANJUH010000314.1 GCA_024710675.1 Lysobacterales bacterium | reverse complement strand
CGAAGACGCGCCCCAGCCCCCAGCCCCCAGCCCCGCCTTTCCGCAAAAGATTCACGCCCCCACCTCCGCGCCGCGCTCGAGCACCTTGGGCTGGCGATAGCTGGTGCGGCGATCGACGAGATCGTAGAGCACCGGGATCACGAGCAGCGTCAGCAGCGTCGAGAAGGCCAGGCCGCCGATCACGGTGATCGCCAGCGGCTGGCGCAACTCGGCGCCGTCGCCGAGACCGATCGCCATCGGCAGGAAGCCGAACAACGTGGTGATGGTGGTCATGATGATCGGTCGCAGGCGTGTGCGGGCACCCTCGATCAGCGCCTCGCGCTTGTCGACGCCGCGGGCGCGGATCTGGTTGACCCGGTCGATCAGCACGATCGCGTTCGACACCACGATACCGACCAGCATGATCAATCCGATGAAGACGATGATGCTGAGCGTGGTCCCGGTGAACCAGAGCGTGTAGACCGCGCCGACCAGCGCCAGCGGCACCGTGAAAAGGATCAGGAAGGGGTGCAGCAGGGATTCGAATTGCGAGGCCATCACCAGGTAGACCATGAACACCGCCAGCGCCAGCGCCAGCAGCAGCGATTGGAAGGACTCGTCCAGGTCTTCGCTCTGACCGGCCACACGCGCCGCGGTGCCGGCCGGCAGCACGACCTCGTCGACAATCGCCTGCGCTGCCTCCACGGCGCTGCCGAGATCGCCACGCAAACCGGCCGAGACCACCGCCACGCGTTCCTGGTCGCTGCGGCGAATCTCCGCCGGACCCTCGGTCACCTCGATCCGCGCGACGGCATCCAGCGGTACCGGACTCGGGCTGCCGGGGTTGACGATCAGCCGGCGGACGGCATCGACCGAGTCGCGATCGGCTTCGCTGGCACGCACGAGCACGTCGATCTTGCGATCACGGAAACTGTATTTGGTCGCCACCTCGCCACGCACCTTGCGCACCACCTGGTCGGCCACCTGGCGCGTGGTCAGGCCGAGTGAGGCGATCTTGTCCTGGTCGAAATAGACGCGAATCTCCGGCGCACCCTGCTCCTGCGAGTTCTTGACGTCGGCGAACAGCGGATTGGCCCGCATGCGCGTGGCGATCTGCTCGCCAGCGAGCTTGAGCTGGTCGATGTCGTAGCCCGAGATCTCGATCTCGAGCGGGGTGTCGAAGGTGAAGAGCTGCGGGCGCGAGTACTTGGTCTCGGCGCCGGCCAGCGCATCGGTATAGCCGCGCAGGGCCTCGACGACGCCAGCCTCGCTGCTCCGCGCGGTTTCCGGATCGAGCGAGACCAGTACACGACCGACGTTCTCGCCCGCCTCGGTCGGATTGGCGTCGAGACGGGCGCCGGTTCCGGCGGTGGCGAACAAGGCGGCGACGCCCTCGGTGGCAAGTCCACGCTCGCCGAGATCGAGCAGTACCTCGTCGGTGCGCGCCAACGGCGTGCCGACCGGCAACTTGATGTCGACTTGGATCCGCCCTTGCGCGAACTCGGGGATCAGCTCCACGCCGAGGCGCTGGACCATCGCCCACGCCAGCACCAGCGAGACCAGGGATGCGCCGAGCACGATGAAGGGATTGCGCAGGCTCCACGGCAACAAGCGATCGTAGCCGCGCAGCACGCCGTCAAAGGAGGCCATCGTCCAGCGCGCCATCGGTGCGAGCACCCACAGCAGCGCCCTGCCGAGCACCCGAAACACGCGCTGCAACACCCAGAACAGGCCGAAGAAGACCTGGGCCAGCAGCGCAAACAGCAATCGCACCGGAAGCCACAGCAGCCACAGCGGCAGCAGCAACCAACCCCAGCCCCGCGCGACCGGGCGACTTTCGAGGATGGCCCGCAGCCCGCGCGTCCCCTCGGCCACCGTGGGCGGCGTCATCTTCAGCCGGCTCTCGCCGAGCGAGGCCAGCATCGGGATCAGCGTGACGGCGACGAAGAGCGAAATCAGCATCGCGAAGGTGACGGTCAGCGCCTGGTCGCCGAAGAGCTGGCCGGCAATGCCCTCGACGAAGACCAGCGGCAGGAAGACCGCGATATGGGTCAGCGTCGAGGCGGTGATCGCCATGCCGACCTCACTGGCGCCTTGCACCGCCGCATCGATGACACCCAGGCCCTGGTCGCGCAAGCGCCGCGTGTTCTCCAGCACCACGATCGCGTTGTCGACCACCATGCCGGTCGCGAGCGCGATGCCGCCCAGCGACATCACGTTGAGGCCGATGCCAAGCTGCTGCATGAAGAAGAAAGTGGCGATGATCGACACCGGCAAGGACAGGGCGATCACCAGCGTCGCCCATGCTTCGCCAAGGAACAGGAAGATCACGAGGATCGAGAGCAGGCCGCCGAGCGCAGCAGCCTGGACTACCTCGTTGATCGAGCTCTTGATGAACAGCGACTGGTCATCGACGGTGGTCAGTCTTGCACCATCGGGAAGTTCGTCTTCGAGCCGCTTCAGGGCGCGACCCACGTTCTCGGCGACCATCACCGTGTTGGCATCGCCTTCCTTGTAGATCGCGATCTCGACCGCTTCCTGGCCGCCGGAGCGGATGATCGCCTGGCGCTCCTTGTGGCCCTGGCGGACCGTGGCGATCTCGGCCAGCTTGACCGGCACGCCGCCTTCGATCGCGACCACCATCTCGCCCATGTCGACCAGGCTGCCGAACTGGTTGATGGTGCGCACCAGGTAACGCTGGCTGCCCTCGTCAAGGCGGCCGCTGGAGATGTTGACGTTCTCGGCGCGCAGGCGCTCGATGACGGTGTTGACGTCGATGCCGAGCTGCTTCAGTCGGCCCTGGTCGATCTCGACCTGGATCTCGTCCTCGAGGCCACCGGAGATCTTGACCGCCGCAACGCCCTCGATCGGCTCCAGGCGCTTCTTCAGTTCTTCCTCGGCGTAGCGGCGCAACTCGGTGAGCGCCACCGCGTCGCTGGCGGTGGCCTCGCCGGTGGCCAGTGCCAGGCGCTTGATCGGCTCGGTCGAAGGATCGAAACGCAGCAGCAGCGGCCGGCCGGCCTCCAGTGGCAACTGGATCAGCTCGAGCTTCTCGCGCACATCGAGGCTGGCGGTGTCCATGTCCGTGCCCCAGAGGAACTCGAGGATCACATCCGACTGGCCGGTGCGCGACACCGAGCGGATGCGACGCAGGTTCTTGACCACGCCGAGCGCTTCCTCGAGCGGCTCGCTGACCAGGTTCTCGATCTCGGCCGGCGCCGCTCCGATGTACTCGGTGCGCACTGTCAGGGTCGGGTAGGACAGGTCGGGCAGCAGGTTGACTTCCAGTCGCGACAGCCCGATCAAGCCGAAGAGGACCAGCGCGATGGTGACCATCGCGATGGTGACGCGGCGTTCGGTGGCAAGGCGGATCAGGTTCATGGGTGGGCCTGGGAAGAGATGCGTGGGTCGCGGATCGAAGGCTTGCGAGCAGGGGCAAAGGACCGGGGGGCAGGGGAAAGGGGGCAAGGGAAAACAGCCCCTGCCTGACCAGATTCATGGAGCGCCGTGGAGCGGGTACTGCGGCGGGGACCACCATGGCCGCGGATC
>JANJUH010000272.1 GCA_024710675.1 Lysobacterales bacterium | reverse complement strand
CCACGCGCACGTCGCCGCGTGCGAGGCCGGTCGCCGCGGCGCCACCCCCCCTGTAGGGAACGTGGTTCAACCGCAGTCCGAGGCGCTGCGCCAGATCGGCCATCAGGAGATGCTGCATGCTGCCGATGCCGCCGCTCGCGTAGTTCAATGGGCGCTCCGCCGCGCGTGCCTCGAGCACGAACTCGGCCAGGCTCTTGATCGGGTCCTCGGCCCCGACGGCGAGAAAGAAGAAGTTGCTGCCGATCTGGGCGACCGGCGCGAGGCCGTGCAGGGGATCGGCGAACGCTCGCGGGTAGAGTACGGGATTCACGACGACCAAGCTGTCGGCTGCGACCAGCCAGGCGCGACCGTCTGCCGGCAGCTCGAGAAAATCAGCCAGGGCCCGTTCGCCGTTGGCGTCCGGGAGATTGACGATGCGCGCATGGATGCCGTGCCGGTCGGCCAGATAGGCGGCGATCGCGCGCGCGACCGCGTCAGGCCCGCCGCCGGCAGCGACCGCCACGAGGAGGGTCGGCCGCTCCGGTATGATCCGGGCGCCGTTTACCTCGCCAGCCCCGGCGCGTGCTGCCGCCAGGCCGGCGAGGGCGGCGAGGAAGTGTCGTCGGTTCATGGATCACTCTCAGGAGACGTTGATGACCGCAAAGTCGAACTCTAGGGCCATGCGGCCGCCTGCGCCACCGTCGATGGAGCGTCGGCAGTGACCCATGGGGAGAGGCCTCCGGCGTTGGGAGAGGGATTGGATCGCCAGGCGCGTTCGCGGTCCGCGGTGCTGCTCGGCTTTTCCGCTCTCGCTGCGTGGCTCGTGCTCGGTGGCGTCGGGCTGGGTGTCGGCTCCTGGCGGCGCCTCGGTCCGGGGGCCTTCCCCGCCCTCATCGGGGCGCTGCTGATCTTCGCCACCGCCGCGCTCGCGTGGTCGCGGCCCGCGCCCGCATCGGCGGACGAAGCCGCTGCCGCGAGCGGACGGGAGGGCGTGTGCCTGCGCGGCGTGTGGGCGGCGCTTGCCGGACTGGCAGGTTTTGCCTTGCTCGCGCCCGCGCTCGGGTATGCCCCGGCCGCCTTCGCCGCAGCCCTGCTCACCAGCCTGGGCGATCCACGCTGGGGTTGGCGCGACAAGCTCCTGCAGGCGGCCGGGCTCGCCGCGCTGGTGGCGGTGGTGTTCGGAGTCGGCTTGGAGCTCCCTGCGGCGAGCTTCAAGATCCCCTTTGCGTGGGCGCCGTCGTGGATGCCTTGAGCGGATTGATGGCGGGTCTGGATGTCGCGCTGTCGCCGGACAATCTCGGGTTCTGCCTGGCGGGTGTGGCGCTCGGGACCCTGGTCGGCGTGTTGCCCGGGGTCAGCTCGCTGGCGGCGGTCGCGATGCTGCTCCCGTTCACGCATGCGCTCTCGCCGATCACCGCGCTGGTGCTGCTGGCCGGCGTCTATTACGGCTCCGAGTACGGAGGCTCGATCGCCTCCATCCTGCTCAACGTGCCGGGAACGCCGGCTTCCGCGGTGTCCTGTCTCGACGGCCATCCGATGGCACGTGCGGGGCGTGCCCGCGAGGCACTGATCCTGAGTGCGGGCGCGTCCTTCTGCGGCGCGGTCGTGGGCATCGGCATGATGCTCGCCATGGCGGCTCCGCTCGCCGGGCTGGCATTCATGCTCGGGCCGGCGGAATATTTCGCCATCATGCTGTTCGGGCTGGTGTGCACGGCTGCCGTCGGTCGTGGACATCTGGCCGCGGGGTTGGCGGCGATGCTCGCCGGAGTCGGTCTGGCGATGGTGGGTACCGATGCCCAGACGGGCGTGGCCCGCTTCACCTTCGGGCTCGCCGAGCTGCGCGACGGGGTTCCGCTGGTGGTGCTTGCGATGGGGCTCTTCGGCGTGTCCGAAGTCATGCTCTCGATGTTCGCCGCCATCCCGGCGGTGCGTTGTCCGGTGGGATCTTCCGGAGGGTGGCCGCGTATTTCGGCGTGGCGCGGCGCGGCGGGGCCGATGCTGCGCGGGGGGGCCCTGGGCGGCCTGTTCGGGGCCTTGCCCGGTACGGGGCCGACTCTGGCCTCGATCGCAGCCTATGCGCTGGAGCGACGCCTTTCCGATCGTCCGGAGCGCTTCGGCCAGGGGGCGATCGCCGGGCTGGCGGCGCCCGAAGCCGCCAACAACGCGGCGGCGCAGACCGCCTTCGTGCCCACGCTTGCGCTGGGCATCCCCGGCAGCGCCACCATGGCCCTCATCCTCGGTGCGATGTCGGTCCACGGGGTCGTGCCCAGCCCGCTGCTGGCGGTCGAGAGTCCGGAGCTCTTCTGGGGGCTGATGGCGAGCTTCGTGATCGGCAACGTGTTGTTGCTCGTGCTCAACGTTCCGCTGGTCGGTCTCTGGGTGCGCATCCTGCGGGTGCCGCCAGAGCGGCTCTATCCCTTCGTCCTCGTCCTGATCGGCGTGTCGACCTTCGGCGCGCGCGGAAGCGCGTTCGACGTATGGATCGCCCTCGGTATCGGCCTGCTGGCCTACGGATTGAGGCGATCCGGTGTGCAGCTTGCGCCGGTGCTCATCGGCTTCGTCCTCGGGCCGCTGGTCGAGGAAAACTTCCGCCGCGCGCTGGCAATTTCGCAGGGCGACTTTGCGATCTTCGTCTCCAGTCCGATCGCGCTGGCGGCGCTCGGCGCAGTCGTCGTGCTGCTCGCGCTTGCCGGCTATCGCTCGTTTCGCAATGCGTGGCTTGCCTAG
>JANJUH010000252.1 GCA_024710675.1 Lysobacterales bacterium | reverse complement strand
ACGTTCTGCGCGTCCGACGGACCACCATTGCTCACCGTCGCCGTGTAGGTCAGCTGGGTGCCGGCCACGACCGGGTCGGGGCTGTCGGTCAGGCCCATCGTCAGGTCGGCCGAGGACTCAATCGTGGTCGTCGTGCTCGCCTTGTTGTTGGCAGCCTCCGGATCCGTGGTGTCGCTGGTGGCCGTCGCCGTCGCCGAGATCGGGCCTGCCGGCGTTGCCGCCGGGATCGAGACGCTGATCGTCGCGCTGCGCACGCCGGCAGGCGCCGTGGCGCCGGCCCAGGTGCAGGTGATCGGGCTGACGTTGGTGCAGGCGCCACCCGCGCTCGGCGTGGCCGAGACAAAGACCGTGCCGGCCGGAATCGGCAGCGCGAAGCGTGCGTTCTGCGCGTCAGACACGCCGCCATTGGTCAGCGTTGCGGTGTAGACCCGGTTTACACCGGCGCCGGCCGTGACCGGATCCGGGGCGTCGGTCAGGGCCATCGAGAGGTCGGCCGAGGTTTCGATCGTCGTCGTCGTGCTCGCGGTGTTGTTGGCGGCCGCGGGATCCGCAGTGTCGCTGGTGGCCGTCGCCGTCGCCGTGATCGGTCCCGCCGGCGTCGCCGCCGGGACCGACACCGTGATCGTCGCGCTGCGCACGCCGGCAGAGGCCGTGGCACCAGCCCAGGTGCAGGTGATCGGGCTGACGTTGGTGCACGCACCACCGGCGCTCGGCGTTGCCGAGGCGAAGTTCACACCGATCGGCAGCGGCAGCGAGAAGCGCGCGTTCTGCGCATCTGCCGGGCCGTTGTTGGTCAGCGTCGCGGTGTAGACCAGGTTCGTCGCGCCACCAGCCGTCACCGGATCCGGGGCGTCGGTCAGGGCCATCACCAAATCAGCGTCAAGGGGCACCTCGGCAGTCACCGTGACCGAGTAGCTGTCCACGCAGAGCGGGTCGCCGGGTGCGGAGTCGCCGGCCCGCAGCGTCCACGTGGAGCCACCAGGCTGGCCGTTGTAGCTGCTCAGGTTGCCGGTGGTGGGCCGGAAGGTGCCAGACACCGGCGTGCCCGAGGGGATGGAGGCAGCCGCCTGGTCAAAGATCGTCGTGACCAGTCCAATGTCGACGCTGCCGTTCCACGTACCAGTCCCCGCAAGGGTCTGGTTCGAACCCGGCCCCTGGATCACGAAACTGGTTTCATTGTGAAAGGCACTACCAGCGGCCTGCGCTTCACAGCTGCCGTCGGTCTTCGTCCACAGGATGGACACGTTCACATCCGTGATCAGCGCACCCGCAGGGAAGTCCCCGGCAGGGAAAATGATCGATGGCAGGCTGACAGTGGCGTTGTCCACAGAGACGAACCCCGGCGGATCGGCCGTTCTGGTCACGGTGACAGCTTGAGCGATCCCTGCCCAACACAGCAGGACAGCAAACACCGGCGACACACTCCCGACTCGAGACCTTGCGCGCACCAGCATATTGTTCTCCCATCCATCGCTCTCAAGGCCGTGATTACGCGGGAACATCCAGGCAGAGTCAATTGATCCGCTCACTGCGGACGCCGCCAGAGGCCCGTGGCGGCGTTGCGCCATGCGAGGACTGTGGTCATTGCTTCAGACCTGTCCATGCTTCTCAAGCAGCGCGGCTTGCGCCGCAGCTGCTACTCGCGTGGGCTTGTGGCAAGTGCCCGCGAAGCCCGCCTGTGGCGGTCAACGCGGGCTACGACTCGAGCGGGCTACCGTGTACGGCGGTACCCGCGCCGTCGGCGCGGATTCCGCGGTCCTCAATCCGAATCTCCCGCCTCGCGGTCTGTCGCCTCGAACTCGTAACCCAGCAGCTCGCCCGGCGTACATTCGAGGGCCGCGCACAGGCGCGCGAGGGTGCGAAAGCGGATGCCGCGGACCTTGCCGCTGCGGAACAGCGACATCTGGGTTTCGCTCAGGCCCACTTGCGCTGCGAGTTCGCGGGCGGTCATGCCGCGGCGGGCGAGCATCGCGTCGAGCGTGACCCGGATCGGCATCAGAGGATCTCGTCGAGTTCGGCCTGCAGGCGGCCCGCCTGCTCGACCACGCGCGCGAGCAGGATCATCGCCGCGCCGACCACCCCGAGAACGATGCCGGACAGGTCGAAATAGAGATAGCTGCCTTCGCCTCCGCTGATCCAGCGCCCGAGGTTGGTCACGCCGACCACGCTCAGCAGCGCGCCGGCCAGCACGCCGGCGCCGATCCGGCGCAACGCGCGCACGACCGTGGCATGGAAGAGCGCGCCGGCGGCGAGGCGAGCGAGGGCGTCCTGCACGGCCCACAAGGCCCACAGGTAGCCGATCGCCGGCAGGGCGATCACCAGCCGCAGCAGGCGCTCGGTCGTGACATCGCTGCCGGGCGGGCGCGAAGTGACCCAGGGTAATCCGGCTGCGCCCAGCAGATACACCAACGCCAGCATCACCAGGACAAGCACTGTGGCGTGGCGCAACCAACGGCATTGGGCGCGGAATCGATCGGCAGCGTGCATGGGGTCGCGAAGGCGGCTGTAGAGATCGTAAGTTTAACCTTGACTTAAATTTTCAGCATCCCGTAGATTTAATCCAGACTTAAAGTCGAGGACTCACGATGGCCCTGGCGATCGAAACCGTGGATCTCTGCCGCCGCTTCGGCGAGCGGCTGGTGGTCGACCGCATCCACCTGCAGGTGCCCGAGCGCAGCGTCTATGGCTTCCTTGGCCGCAACGGCGCCGGCAAGACGACGACGATCAAGCTGCTGCTCGGCTTGCTGCGCCCGGATGCCGGCCGCGCGCTGGTCTGCGGCATCGATGTGGTGCAGGACCGTCGCTTGGCGGCGCGCAAGATCGGTGCGCTGCTCGACACCCTCGGGTTGTACGGACACTTGAGCGGCCGCGAAAACCTCGACCTGACCCGCCGCCTGCTCGGGCTGCCGAGAACCGAGATCGAGCGGGTGCTCGAGATCACCGAGATGACCCGCCACGCCGCCCGCCCGGTCTCGCATTACTCCCTCGGCATGCGCCAGCGCCTGGGCCTCGCTCGCGCGCTGCTCGGCTCGCCCGAGGTGCTGCTGCTCGACGAGCCCGGCAACGGGCTCGATCCCGAGGGCATCGGCGAACTGCGCGTGTTCCTCAAATCGCTACCCGAGCGGACCGGTGCGACGGTGCTGGTCTCGAGTCACCAGCTCGGCGAGATCGAGCAGACCTGCACCCATGTCGGCATCCTCGCCGATGGCCGGCTGGTGTGCCAGGGCCGCCTGCAGGAGCTCAAGGCCGGGTTCGACAGTGAGATCCTGATCGGCACGCCCTCGCCCGCGGCGGCCGAGGCGCTGCTGCGCAAGCACGGCATTGCCGTCGAGACCCGCGGCGATGGACTGCTGGCACACCTGCCGGCTGGCGCACTCGGTCAACAGATGGCCGCGATGATCAACCACAGCCTCTGGCAGGCCGGCATAGAGGTGCACGCGCTGGTGCCCCGTCAGCCCAGCCTCGAGTCGCTGTTCCGCGCGATCGGATCCATGCCTGCGCACGAACACCCCCTCGCCTCGTCCTGAGATCCCGCCGATGCCCCGCCTGCGCTCCGATTTTTCCGCCGTCCTCATCGTCGAGCTGATCAAGCTGCGGCGCTCGCTGGCCCTGCTGCTCGCGGCCGTGGCGCCCGCGCTGGTCGCAGTCTTCCTCTTTTTCAACCTGCTGCGCATGGAAAAGCCCGGGCCGTGGGCCATGGCCCTGCAGAGCTCGGCGGCGATCTGGGCCTTCTTCATGCTGCCGATGAGCGTCACCGCGCTGACCGCGCTGGTCGCCCACACCGAGCATGGCTCGCGCAGTTGGGAGCACCTGCGTGCCCTGCCGCTGCCGGCCTGGCACTGGTACGCCGCCAAGCTGCTGTGCGTGCTCGGCCTGGTCCTGGCCATGAGCCTGTGGCTGGCGGTGCTGACGCCGGCTGCCCTCGGCCTCGGCGGCTGGCTGAATCCGCCTGCCGCGCCGACGGGTGCCATGCACTACAGCGATTTCCTGCTCCTGCTCACCCGCATCGCCGTCTCGGCCAGTCTGCTGGTGGCCTTGCAGCTGTGGGTCGCGCTGCGCTTTTCGAGCTTCGTGCCGGCGCTTGCGCTGGGCATCGGCGGCACCTTCTTCGCGGTGGTCGCCACCTCGGCGCGCATCGGCGTGGTTCTGCCATGGCAGATTCCGGTGAACCAGCTGGCCTCAGACCCGGCACGCGCCGACCTGGCGTTGCTGGTTGGCCTGATCGGCGGCGCACTAGCCTGCGGGTGGCTGCTGCACGACCTGGCGCGGCGGGAGGTGGTTTGAGCCGGAGCGATCCCGTTTCGCGGACGGTGCGGTTCACTTCGTTCACCGGCACCCTACGCCGCTGCGCGCGGCACTTTAAGGCGACCGGCAAGGTGTGGTGAGGGCTGTGAAGCGCAGCTGTGCTGCCAGGCTCAGACTGACGAAAACCGCTCCCCATGCGAACGACGAGACCGCGGCGCGGTCAAACCGATCAAGGAGTCAGTGCCCTGTAGGGAGCTCCGTCACCAACGGGCCTCTCGCAAAAGGCTTGATCCCGAAGTGCGGATAGATCTCGTCCGGGAAATACACCGTGCCGTCCTTGACCACCATCTGGATCCGGCGCAGCTCGCCCAGGTCTTTCGTCGGATCGCCCGGCACCAGGAAGAAGTCGGCGAGTTTTCCGCGCGCGATCGAGCCGAGTTGCTGGTCCTGGCCGAGGTAGGCCGCCATGTCCAGCGTGGCGCGGCGCAGCGTCTCGGCGGGGGTGAAGCCGATCTCCTCGAACAGCATCAGCTCGCGGTGGAAGGCGAGCCCGCCGCCAAGGTCGGTGCCGGGAATCAGGAAGACGCCGCGTTCGCGCATCTCCCGGACCGTCGCGAGCAGTTGGTCCCACGCGCCCGCGTAAGCCTCGCGATCTCCCGGCGCACTCATGTCGGTCCAGGCCTGGCGCACGCCGCGCTGCCATTCGGGCGGCATGTTCGGGTAGATGTCGGCGACGCCACGCGGGATCTCGCCGGGCTGATTCAGCAAGAGGTTCTCGTGGATGGCGATGGTCGGCTCGACCGCGACCTTGCGCTCGACGATCAGCTCCATGGTCCGCCGCACCTGCGGCGCTTGCAGGTCGAGCGTCGCCAGGCGCTTCAATGCGGTCAGCCTGAGCAGCGTGCGCGTGTCTTCCTCGGGCCCGAGCACCCAGCCCAGCATGATCTGGTTGATGTGCGTGAGCTCGTCATAGCCGGCCTCGATCATCGCATCGGCATTGGCGAAGGCCGGTACGTGGCCGGTGGCGCGCAGCCCCAGGCGATGCGCCTCGGCGACCGCGGCGGCGGACCACTTCGGGTTCATGCTGTTGTAGAGCTTGACCTGGTGAAAG
>JANJUH010000233.1 GCA_024710675.1 Lysobacterales bacterium | reverse complement strand
GGCCGCGCCTATGCCGCCAAGACCACTCCGCACATGTACGTGATCGACGGCGAGGGCGTGCTGCGCTACAACGGCGCCATCGACTCGATCCCCAGCGCCGACCAGGCCGATATCCCCAAGGCCAACCAGTACGTGACCCAGGCGCTGGGCGAGCTGGCGGCCGGCAAGGCGGTCAGCGTCGCTTCGACGCAGCCTTATGGGTGCAGCGTGAAGTATTGATCGGGGGAAGAGCGGGGCTGGGGGCTGGGGCGAGTGCGCCCTGGTCTCCGGCCAACCCCATTGATCGCGGTATGCGCCCCGGGCATGGAGTAATCCGATGTGGGAGCGTCCTCGGGCGCGATCGATGCCACCCTCGCTCGTGTCGGGCGGATCCTTCGCCGCAGGCGGAGAATGCGCCGTCGGCCGGTGGCGCAACCGCGACGGTGTCGCGGTTCCGCCCCACTAGATCGCGCGGTCGCCGGCCTCAGTCACTGGATCCGCTGTGACACCAGTGCCAGGGCTCGTAGATGTAGCCGTGGCGGTTGCCGCGCGGGTAGCTCAGGAAGAAGCCGAAACGTCCTGCATTGCCTTGCAGCCAGCCAAAGGCTGCTGTCCCCTCGAAGTCTTCGGTCAGCACCGGGCCGCCTGGAACCGAGAAATCGACCGCGCCGCCGCCGTGGTGCTCGCTGCAGCCTGGCGGGGCGTTGACGGTGAGGATCCCGGCCAGGGTTTCGCCACGGGCCAGCTTGCGGCGGACGATGCGGAGTTGGTCGGCGATGCTGCGGAAGCTGGAGACCACCTCGAGGTCAATGCCATCGCGCGCCGCCGCGGTCCGCAGGCGCGACAAGGCCCGGGCGGCATCCGGGCGCAGCCAGTGCCGGCGTCCGTAGCGGTCTCGACCAACCAGTGTCAGCAGCGGGGCTTCGTCGACAAAAGGAAGGCGCCGCGCGCGGGCGATGGCGTGGCAGTCCTGCAGCAGCATTCGCTCGGCAGGACTGCGGTGTGGAGGATCCGGTCGAACCGCAATTGCCGTCCTGGGCGTCCCCGCCAACGCGCCCAACAGCTCGCGCCGGCCCTCCTCGGGGAGTCGCCTCCAGGCGACCCGCAGGTGTGTCGGCGAGCCGCCTCGCTCCGCTTCGATCCAGCCCGGTGCACGCAGCAGGCCGCGCGCGAGTCCGGCGAGGAGCCGGGTCTCGAGGCGCGCTTCGCGCCCTGGCGCCGATCGACGCATCAGCGTCCGCTGTCGCCAGTGGCCGAAAGCGGCCGGTAGCGGTAGCGCAGCAGCGGCACCGGGACGCGTTCGCTGCCCACGTACAGATTGCGGCAGCTGGCATCGAAGCTCATCGCCTCGGCCTGCGGCAGCAGACGCAGCGGGACGCGTGCCGGCACCTGGCCGGGCAGGGCCTCGGCCCAGTCCTGGCCGGGCTGGCGACGGTAGCGGTGGAGGGCGTCGTAGCTCAGCACCATCAGGCCCTCGCCGCTGCAGTCCAGGCTCGCGGCCGTCACCTGGGCGCGGAAGCGGGCCACCCGGCCGCCTCTGGCGATTTCCTCTTCGCTCGGCTGAGGGATCCCGTCGAGACTGGCCACCCGTTCAGCGAGCTGGGGACCGGTGGCATCGAGCGCGATGCGATAGACCACCGCCGGCACCGTCCGCTTGCTGAAGATCAGCACCTCGTTCCTGGCGGTGTCCACGGTGATGGCCTCGCTGTCGCGCGGCCCGTCCGGGTAGCGAACGTCGATGCGCTCGGCGGGTCGGGTGCGCACCGGCTTGCCAGCCGGATCGGGCTCTTCGACGCGCCAGAGCGTGATGTGATCGCGCAGGGCACCGTTGTCGCCGACGTCTCCGACCAGCAGCCAGGCCTTGCCGTCCCGCTCGTAGCTGGCCAGGGCTTCCCAGTCGCGGTTTTCGGCGCCGTCGACCGTCACCTCGCGCAGCACGTGGCCACGGCCATCGATGAGGTACAGGCTGGCGCCGTCGCCGCTGTCGTTGAGTGCCCAGAATCGGTCACGCTGGCGCCGCGATGCGGCCAGCCCGCTCAGTTCCGAGAGTCGCGTGTCGGTCATCACCGTGGCGATCGCCGGCCGGCCGACCGGCGCGGGGGCAGGCCCGCTGGCCTGGGCGAGCAGCCCGATGCCGAGGAACAGCCAGGCTGAGCTCACGGGGCGGCCACCGTTTCCAGGCGCAGGCGGCCGAGCAGGGCCACGCCGGCGAAATAGCGCACCGGGTCGCCGTCGCCGATCGCGAGCGCCAGGTGGCCGGCATCGAAGCCCTCGAGGGCCGCATCGAAGCCCTGCCAGCGGCCTTCGATGTGCGCTTCCATCCAGGCGTGTGGCACGAAGACGTCGCGCTTGGAGCCGAAGCCCGGCACGTAGGCGAAGCCGGTCACGACCCGTGCCGGTATGCCGCGGGCGCGGGCGATCGCGGTCAGCAGCAGCGCGTGCTCGGTGCAATCGCCCTGGCGGCTGGTCGCCACCTCGAGCGCGGAGGCGTAGCCCACCGACAGCGTCTTGCCGAAGATGTAGCTGCGGACAAAGGCTTCGGCCGCCTTCATCTGTGCCGCCGGCTCACCGGCATCGCCGACCGCCTGCCGGGCCAGGTCGGTGATCAGCGAACTGTCCGACTGCACCCAGGC
>JANJUH010000203.1 GCA_024710675.1 Lysobacterales bacterium | reverse complement strand
GCAGAAACTCGGGATCAGCTCCATCGGGCCGGGCCGATACAGTGAGACCAGCGCGATCAGGTCTTCGAAGCGGTCGGGGCGCGCGTCCTTGAGCAGCCGTTGCATGCCCGGCGATTCGAACTGGAACACGGCGACTGTGTCGCCGCGGCCAAAGAGTTCGTAGGTCGGGCGATCGTCGAGCGGCAGCAGTTCGATGTCGATCTCGGGCTCGCCGGCGGCACGACGCCGCGCGTTGATTGCCGCCAGCGCCCAGACCACGATGGTCAGCGTGCGCAGGCCAAGGAAATCGAACTTCACCAGGCCGATGGTCTCGACGTCGTCCTTGTCGAACTGGGTGACCGGCAAATCGCCGGCTTCGGCGCGCGATTCGACGTAGAGCGCGGTGAAATCGGTCAGCGCGCTGGGCGCGATGACGACACCGCCGGCGTGCTTGCCGGCGTTGCGCGCCAGGCCCTCGAGCTTGAGCGCCATCTCCAGCACCGGCCGCGCCTCGTCGTCCTCGTTTTCAAAGCGCGCCTTCAGCTCATGCGAGACCCGCTCGGGCTCCTTTTGCGACTTCTTCGACAGCCCCAGCGCATCATCGAGCGTGATGTCGAGCGGGCGCATCGGGATCAGCTTGGCGATGGCATCGACGGCCGGGTAGGGCAGGCCGAGCACGCGCCCGCAGTCACGCACGCAGGCCTTGGCCGCCATCGATCCGTAAGTGATGATCTGCGCGACCTTGTCGGCGCCGTAGCGCTCGCGCACGTAGCGGATCACCTCGTCGCGCCGCTCCATGCAGAAGTCGACGTCGAAGTCCGGCATCGACACGCGCTCTGGATTGAGGAAGCGCTCGAACAGCAGTTCGTAGCGCATCGGGTCGAGGTCGGTGATGCCGAGTGCGTAGGCGACCAGCGAGCCCGCGCCCGAGCCGCGCCCCGGGCCAACCGGGATGCTGTTCTGCTTGGCCCAACCGATGAAGTCGGCGACGATCAGGAAGTAGCCCGGGAAGCCCATCTGGGCAATGACGCCCGCCTCGCGTTCCAGGCGCTCGACATAGCGCTCGCGTGGGCCGGCCAGGCCTACGCCGGCCTCGAGTTTCGCCAGGCGTCGCTCGAGTCCCTCGAGGGCCTCGCGGCGCAGGCGTTCGGCCGCGCTCTCGCCCGCGCGCGTCGGCACCTCGGGCAGGTAATAGGTGCCGGTCTCGAAGGCGAAATTGAGCCGGCGCGCGAGCAGCACGCTGTTCTCGATCGCTTCCGGCAAGTCGGCGAAGAGCTCGGCCATCTCGGCCGGGGATTTCAGGTACTGCTCGGGCGTGTAGCGGCGCGGTCGCCGCGGGTCGGCCAGCGTGTAGCCGGAGGCAATGGCGACCCTTGCCTCGTGGGCGTCGAAGTCCTCGCGGGCGATGAAGCGCACATCGTTGGTGGCGACTGCCGGACAGCCGGCGCTGGCGGCCAGGCGCGCCGCGGCCAGCGTCAGCAAGTCTTCCTGGGGGCGCCCACAACGTGAAAGTTCGACGAAAAAAGCCTCGGGGAACAGACGCATCCAGCGCCTGAGCTGCAGCAGCGCGGTGTCGTTGCGCCCGGCCAGCAACAACTGGGCGATCTCGCCGTCGAGGCCGCCCGACAGCGCAACCAGGCCCTGGGTGTGGCCGTCGATCCAGTCGCGGCGGATCACCGGGCGATCGAGTTGGCGACCCTCGGCGTAGGCGCGCGAGAGCAGGACGCACAGGTTGCGATAGCCGGTGGCGTCGGCACAGAGCAGGGTCAGCCGATACGGGCCTTCGGCTTCCTCGACCCAGACATCCGCGCCGAGGATCGGTTGCACGCCCGCGGCTTCGGCGGCCTTGTAGAACTTCAGGGCGGCGAAGTGGTTGCTCTCGTCGGTCAGCGCCAGTGCCGGCATGCCGGCCTCGGCGCAGGCGGCGACCAACTCGTCGATGCGCACCACCGAGTCGGCCAGCGAGTACTCACTGTGCACACGCAGGTGGACGAAGCGCGTTGACGGCATCTCAGTGCAGCGTCGCGCCAACCGGGGCGCCATCCTCGGGCGGCTGCTCCTGCCAGTACTGGCGAATGTCGGTCAGCACGCCCGGGAGCTGGCGGATCAGCTCGTCGCGCTCGTCCTCGCCCAGCGCCGCCATCTCGGGATCACGAACCTCGGCGAACACGCCATCGTCGACGCCCAGCGTCACCACCGGGGCGATCAGATCGATCAGCGCCGGATCCTCCTGCATGCGCTCTTCCCAGAGTTCGCCCTCGAGATCCACGCCCAGGCTGAAACCTTCGCACCAGCCGCTGGCGTCGACGAAGCGATCGCCCTCCTCGGTCTCGCGCTCGGCGAAGATCGGCTCGTACTGGTGGGTATCCAGGCTCTGCACGATGCTGCCGGCCAGGCGCACCAGCAAGTCGAGCAGTCGCTGCAGTCGCCGCGGGTCGGCGCCGACCGGTTCTCCGCCGAGGATCACCGGCAGCCATTCCTCGGGCCCCAGCGAACGCGGGCCGACGATCACCGCGGTCAGGAGGCCATGGGCGCCATCGAGGCGCAGGCCTTCGTCGGCGCCGAAGTCGGCAAGCAACTCGTCGATCTCCTGGTAATCCTGCTCGTCGAGCAGGAGCGGCTGGACGTGTTCGCTCACGGGGCCAGCTCCACCCACACCGGGGCGTGATCGGAGGGGCGTTCCAGCTTGCGCGGGGCGGTGTCGATGCCGGCGGCGCTGACGCTGTCCTTCAAGGCATCGGAGACCAGGGCGAGGTCGATGCGCAGACCGAGATTGCGGCGGAAGGCCGCCTGCCGGTAGTCCCACCAGGAGTACAGGCCGCCGGCGGACTCGTGCAGGCGGAAGCTGTCGTGCAGACCGAGGGCGAGCAGTGCCTTCAGCGCCTCGCGCTCGGGCGTGGAGCACAGGATCTGTTCGTGCCAGGCGGCCGGGTCGTGGACATCGCGATCGTCGGGCGCGATGTTGAAATCGCCCATCACGACCAGTTTCGGATGACGCACGATCTCGTCCGCCAGCCAGCGCCGCACCGCGGCCAGCCAGTCCAACTTGTAGCGGTACTTGTCACTGTCCACGGCCTGGCCGTTGACCACGTACAAGCCGACGACGCGCACATCGCCAACGGTGCCGGCGATCACGCGCCGCTGCGGATCCTCGAAGCCCGGAATGTCTCGTAGCACATCGGCAGCCGGCTGCCGCGACAGCAGCGCCACACCGTTGTAGGTGGGCTGGCCACTGGCGACCGAGGCGTAACCGAGCGCCTCCAGCTCCGCATGCGGGAACTTGTCGTCGGTCAGCTTGGTTTCCTGCAACACCAGCACATCCGGCGCGGCAGCGGCCAGCCAGTCGACGAGGTGCGGCAGCCGCACCTTGAGGGAATTGACGTTCCAGGAGGCAAGTTTCATCCACCGCATGATAGGGCGATGAGGGCGCGAGGGAAGGTGTTCCAGGTGCGCATGCGGCAGGACCTGGCTCCGCAGTGGGGCTCGGCGCGCAACCGGAAGCGGGGCTGGAGACTGGGGGCTGGGGCGAGTGCGCTGAAGTCCCTGACGAGTGCCTTGCTCGGCCGCGTGCGCCGAAGCGGTCGCGGACTATCGTGGAATTCTGGAAGTCGTCGATCATGCGCCCCAGCCCCCAGCCCCGCTCTTCTCCAGTACCGCCCCCATTTCGCCCGAATTCTCCCGTCGCGCGCTGAGGCAGACTCGCTACCCCGCCCGTCGCCTGCGCACCCATGCTCCCATGGCTCGCCTTTGCCGCCTGCAGCCTGATCTGGGGATCGACCTGGCTGGCGCACAAATGGGCGCTCGTCGACTTCACTCCTCTGGGGCTCGCAGCGGTTCGCTTCCTTGCCGCGGGCGTGATTTGCATCGTGATCGCCCGCCTGCGCAGCGAACGCTTCGTCGAGCGCCGGCACCTGCCCTCGCTGCTGCTCTCCGGGGTGATCATGGCGGGCGTGGCCAATGTGGTCACCGCCTGGACCCTGCTTTACATTCCGTCCGGTGTGGGCGCGGTACTGCAGGCGCCGATCCCGATCTGGATGGCGCTGATGACCCTCCGCAGCGAACCGCTGCCAGCGGCCGGCTGGGTGGCCGTGCTGCTCGGCTTCCTGGGCGTGGCGATCGTCTCGCGGCCGGATGCCGGCGGCGGCATCGATCCGGTGCCGGCCCTGATCTGCGCGGCGATGCCTGTGGCCTGGTGCTGGGCCTCGCTGCACCAGGTGCGCCATGTGCGCTCCGGCGGGCTGTACGCCAATGCCGGCGTGCAGATGCTGGCGAGCGGCGTCCTCGGTGTCTCGCTGGCGGGCAGCGTGGGCGAGTTCACCCATTCAGGGGAGGTCGGTGAGCGCGCCTGGCTGGCCGCGCTCTATCTGGTGATTGGCGGTTCCGTGATCGCTTTCGCGTCCTACCAGTACCTGGCACGGGTCTGGCACCCGGCGCGCGCGGGCAGTTTCGCTTACGTCAATCCGGTGATCGCCGTGCTGCTCGGCTGGGCGCTGGGGGCCGAGGCGCTCACCCCGACGCTGATCGCCGGCATGGCCGTGATCCTGTCGGCGGTCGCGGTCTTGCAGTGGCGCGGCCGGCGTGCGGCGCAGGGTGCGTCGTAGCGTTTGTCGTAGGGTGTGCTGAGCGCAGCGAGCGAGGCTTCGATTCGGGACGCGGTGCGGTTCGCTGCGCTCACCAGCACCTACGGCCGCCCCGCTCGTTGCCATCGGCGAGGACCTGAAGCTGCTCAGCCACCGTCGCTGATCGGCAGCGCAGCGCGCCGCAGTGCCTCGATGCGTTCGGCCAATTCCTCGAGGGCCTTGGACGCCATTTCCTCGAACTCGATGCCCACCTCATGGCCGTCGAGGTGGGCCACCCGCGCCTTCACGGCGAAGGGGGCGCCTTCGGTGAGTTCGACCAGCCACTCGGTCTGGGCATCGAGTGTCAATTCGGGCTTGTTCTCGCAGCGCAGGCGCGCACCGTTCAGCGAAACGTCGGCGACATGGCCCGAGAGTCCGGGTGGCGCAAGACTGCGGAAGCGCCCGCTGACTGGAAAGCGCGGGTCCTGGCGGCGGTCCAGCACGACATGTCCCATCGGATCAGGCTTGTCCATCGCTGAGGTCGACTCCCACTCTAGCCTGCCTTCACAGCCGTGGATCGTGATGCGGGTCGATGCCTGATGTCAAAAGTCCAACCCCTTTTCAGCGGTTCATTGACCAGCATGCCAGCGCCGGTTATGCTCCCGCTCCTTTTTCGTAACTCAGCGGACGAGGTCACCTCATGTACGCCGTATTTGCCACCGGAGGCAAGCAGTATCGTGCCGCCCCGGGTGACGTTCTCAGGATCGAGAAGCTCGACGTTGCCGCCGGCGACGCCATCGAGTTGGACCAGGTGATGCTCGTCGCCGATGGCGACAAGGTGTCGGTCGGTGCCCCGCTGGTCGATGGCGCGAAGGTCGCCGCCACCGTCAAGGGCCATGGTCGCGCGGACAAGGTCCGCATCGTGCACTTCCGCCGGCGCAAGCACCATCGCAAGCAGATGGGACACCGCCAGCATTACACCGAGATCGAGATCACGGGCATCCAGGCCTGAGGATCGGGAGATAAGTCATGGCACACAAGAAAGCAGGCGGCTCCACGCGCAACGGCCGCGACTCCAACCCGAAGTACCTGGGCGTCAAGCTCTTCGGTGGTCAGGTCGTCGAGGCCGGCAACATCATCGTCCGCCAGCGCGGCACGCGCTTCCATCCCGGCAAGAATGTCGGCATGGGCCGTGACCACACGCTGTTCGCACTGACGGATGGCAAGATCGAGTTCAAGGTCGGCGGCCCCTTCAATCGCCGCATGGTGAGCGTGGTCGGCGGCTGAGAAGCCCCTCCCGCGTAGCGATCAGCCCCGCCGCGTGCGGGGCTTTTCGTTTGCAGGGCCTGCGAGTCCGGATGTGGGTCCGGATTCATGCGGACGCTCTTCAGGAGGCCCGCCCGGAAGCGTCGGGATGAACCCGACCCACCCAGGGGCCGGATTCCGATGTGGGTCCGGATTCATCCGGACGCTCTTCAGGCAGCCCGCCCAAAAGCGTCGGGATGAATCCCGACCCACATCTTCCCGCTCGGCGATAGCCTCGCGCCCCCACCGGTGCGATGCTCTTCCCGGGTTCCGCACGCCACGCAGTTCCCGAAGCGCCCGCCAGCCCACCCCACACGAGCCCGCCCATGAAATTCGTCGACGAAGCCCGCATCGAAGTCCACGCCGGCAAGGGCGGCAACGGCGCGATCAGTTTCCGCCGCGAGAAGTTCATCCCGCTCGGTGGCCCGGACGGTGGCGACGGTGGCGATGGCGGCAGCATCTGGCTGGTGGCGAACGAGGGTCTCAACACGCTGGTCGACTTCCGTCACCAGCGCGTGTTCCGCGCCGAGCGCGGGCAGAACGGCATGAGCCGGCAGTGCTACGGCAAGGGTGGCGCGGATCTCGAGATCCGCGTGCCGGTCGGAACCGTCGTCGTGGATGCCGGGACCGATGAGGTGATCGGCGACCTGACCCGTCATGGCGAACGCCTGCTGGTCGCCCGCGGTGGCGAGGGCGGCAAGGGCAATGTGCACTTCAAGAGCTCGGTCAACCGCGCGCCGCGCAAGGCCACGCCGGGCACGCCGGGTGAAGTCCGCGAACTGGCGCTGGAACTGAAGGTGCTGGCCGACGTGGGCCTGCTGGGATTTCCCAATGCCGGCAAGTCGACGCTGATCCGCGCTGTCTCGGCGGCTACACCCAAGGTCGCCGATTACCCCTTCACCACGCTGCATCCCAACCTCGGCGTCGTCCGCATCGACACCGATCGCAGCTTCGTTGTCGCCGACATCCCGGGCTTGATCGAAGGTGCTTCGGAAGGCGCGGGGCTGGGTGTGCACTTTCTCAAGCACCTGCAGCGCACGCACCTGTTGTGGCACGTGGTCGACGTCGCGCCCTTCGACGAGAGTCAGTCGCTGGGCCGACAAGTCCGCGCCATCGAGCGCGAACTGAAGGCTTTCGATGCCTCGCTGATCGAAAAGCCGCGCTGGCTGGTCCTCAACAAGGCCGACTTGTTGCCCGAGGGCGAGGCGCAGGCCAAGGCCAAGGCGCTGAAGAAGAGCCTGCGCTGGAAGGGTCCGGTCTACGTCGTCTCGGGCCTGGCGCGGGAGGGTCTCGATGCCTTGCTCTTCGATACCATGATGGCGCTCGAAACGATGCGCCGCGCGGCGGATGCCGGAGACGAGGGCAGCGACTGACGATCGCGGTCTCCGGGTGATACTCGCCCTCTCTCGCGGCCGGGCGGACCAGGGACCAGCGCGCCGATGGATGCACCCCAGCTCAGCTTGTTGATCATCCTCGCGGCGACCGTGGCCATGTTCCTGTGGGGGCGATGGCGCCACGACATGGTCGCGGCGGGCGCGCTCTTTGCCTGCGTGCTGACGGGTCTGGTGGCCCCGGCCGAGGCGTTCGCGGGCTTCGGTCACCCGGCCGTGATCACGGTCGCATGCGTGCTCGTGCTGAGCCGCGGCTTGCAGGATTCGGGTGCGGTCGACCTGCTGGCCCGGCATGCATTGCCGCAGCGCGGACCGCGCCTGCTGGGCCTTGCAGCCCTGGTTGGGCTGGGGGCGCTGCTGTCCAGCGTGATGAACAATGTGGGAGCCATGGCGCTGTTGATGCCGCTCGCCATCGCTTTCGCGGCCCGCCACGGATGGACGCCGGGCCAGGTGCTGATGCCGCTCGCCTTCGGCACCATCCTCGGCGGCATGACGACGCTGATCGGCACGCCGCCCAACCTGATCGTGAGCGGATTCCGCGCGCAGCAATCGGGCGAAGCCTTTGGCATGTTCGATTTCGCTCCGGTCGGCCTTGCCGTCGCGGCGGCAGGCGTTGCCTTCATCGTGCTCGTCGGCTGGCGACTGGTACCCGAACGCGCGCGCTCTGGCATCGAGGGCTTCGAGTCCGGTGCCTACCTCACCGAGGTCCGCGTGCCCGAGGACAGTTCCTCGGTCGGGCGGACACTGGCCGAGGTGGAGGCGATGCTCGACCAGGCCGGCGCGCAGATCGTCGGTCTGGTGCGCAACGAGTTCCGCATGGTCGCCCCGCATCCAAGGCGGAAGGTCCGAGCTGGCGACATCCTGGTGATCGAGGCCGAGGCCGAGAGCTTGGCCGCGCTGCTGGCCGAACTGGGCGTCAAGCTCGAGGAAGCGCAGCCCGCCGGTGATGCAAGTCCGGAGGCTGCCGATCCGGACGCCGAGGAGGAGGGGCGCAATCAGGCCAGCAACCGCGACGAGGGCAACGACATCCTGCTGACGGAGCTGGTCGTCCTTCCGGCCTCTGCGTTGGCCGGTCGTACCGCCAGCGACATCCTGCTGCGTTCGCGCTACGGGCTCAACCTGCTGGCCATTTCACGCCAGGGCAAGCGCTCGCTGGCGCGCCTGCGCTCGACGCCGATGGAAGCGGGCGACCTCTTGCTGATCCAGGGCCATGCCGAGGCGACCCAGGCCTTCGCGTCCGACTACGGCTGCGTGCCACTGGCTGGTCGCGCGCTGCGCATCCCGGATCGCGCCCGCGCGCTGAAGTCGGCTCTGGTGATGTTCGCAGCGATCGCGTTGGTGGCCCTGGGCGTACTGCCCGCGGCGCTCTCCTTCGCCCTCGGTGTGCTGGCTTCGATGGTCCTGCGCACGGTGCCGCCGCGCGCCGTGTATGGCGCAATCGACTGGCCGGTGATCGTCCTGCTCGCCGCCCTGATGCCGGTGGCCGCCGCGATGGAACACACCGGCGCCGCGCGGCTGATCGCCGACGGGCTGCTCGGCGCACTCGCCGGCGGAGATCCGGTGATCGCGCTCGCGCTGGTACTGGTGGTGACGATGTTCCTGTCGGATGTAATGAACAACGCCGCCACCGCGGCTGTGATGTGTCCGATCGCGATCGGCATTTCAGGCACCCTGGGCGTGGCAGCCGATCCATTCCTGATGGCCGTGGCGATCGGCGCATCCTGCGCCTTCCTGACGCCGATCGGCCACCAGAACAACACATTGATCCTGGGCCCCGGTGGCTTTCGCTTCGGCGACTACTGGCGGCTGGGCCTGCCGCTGGAGGTGCTGGTCGTGGCGGTGGCAATGCCGATGCTGCTCTGGATCTGGCCGCTCTGAGCGACCCGCCATGGTGGATCCGGATTCATCCGGACGTTCTTCGAGGCCAGGCTGCAAAGGAAAAAGCGGCAGAGCGTCGGCATGAATGCCGACCCACATGCTCGCCGCGCCCTGGTGGGTCCGGATT
>JANJUH010000152.1 GCA_024710675.1 Lysobacterales bacterium | reverse complement strand
GGCGCTCGTCAAGGCACTGGCGATCGGCGACACCCGCGAAATCGACGAGGCAGGCTGGGACCTCTACCGCGCCACGGGCACCACGCACCTGATCGCGATCTCCGGCCTGCATGTGGGCCTCGCTGCGGCCGTTGGCGGCGGCTTGGCCTGGCTGCTCTGGTGGCTGTTCCCCGGCCTGGGCCTGCGCTGGCCGCGGCCGCAGGGCATGGCGCTGGCGGCGCTTGCGAGCGCGGGCGTTTACGCGCTGATTGCCGGCTTCTCGCTGCCCACGCAGCGCACCTTCCTGACCATCGCGGTGATGCTGGCCGGTGTGCTCACACGGCGCGAGCTGGGCTGGTGGACGCGCTATTCGCTCGCACTGGTTGCGGTACTGCTGATCGATCCGCTGGCGCCCCTGGGTGCCGGCTTCTGGCTGTCCTTCGGCGCCGTCGCCTGGCTGATCCTGGCCTACTCGGGCCGCTGGGCGCCGCAATCGTGGTGGCGGCTTTGGCTGTATCCGCAACTGGGCCTGGCCGTGGCTTTGCTGCCGCTCGGCATCGCCTTTTTCCAGCAGGCCAGCCTGGTGGCGCCGCCGGTGAACCTGCTCGCGGTGCCTTACATCACTTTCGGCGTGGTGCCCCTGCTGCTCGCGGCGCTGCTGACATGGCCGCTGGCGCCCTTGTCCGATGCGCTGTGGAAGGCGGCCTGGTGGCTGCTGGAAGGCTTCGATGCCGCACTCGTCCCGGCGGCGGCGCTGCCAGGGTCATGGATCACGCTGCCGTCGCCCGGGCCTGGTGCTTGGTTGCTCGCGATCCTCGGCACCTTGCTGCTGCTCGCGCCGCGCGGATTGCCATGGCGCTGGCTCGGCGCATTCGCCTTGCTGCCACTGGTCTTGCCCGCTCGCGAAGCGATTGCGCCCGGGGCCTTCGTGGCAACCGTGCTCGATGTCGGCCAGGGCCAGTCGGTGCTGGTGCGCACCCATCGTCACGCACTGCTGATCGACACCGGACCGGGTTTTCCCGAAGGCGGCGACCTCGGCGATCGCGTGATCACCCCCAGCCTGGCCGCGCTCGGTGTGAACCGGCTCGATCGACTGATCGTCAGTCATGCCGACAGCGACCATCATGGTGGTTCGGCGACTGTTCTGCGCCGACTCGCCGTCAGCCGCCATACGATTTCCGCGCCCGAACCGGTTCCTGGTGCCAGCGCCTGTGTCGCGGGCGAGCATTGGGAATGGGACGGGGTTCGGTTCAGCCTCCTGCATCCGCCCGAGTTCTTTCCCTACCTGGGCAACGACAGTTCCTGCATCGTCCGCATCCAGGCGCTTGGTGGCTCGATGCTGGTCCCCGGCGATGCCGGCGAGATCATCGAAGAAAGGCTGGTGCGCGAGCGTCCGGCGGATCTGCCGGCCCACGTGCTGATCGCCGGCCACCATGGCAGCAAGAGTTCTTCGAGCGCCGCGTTCCTTGCCGCCGTCGATCCGGCGCACGTGGTCTATTCGATGGGCTACCGAAATCGATTCGGCTTCCCGCGACCGGAAGTGCAGGAGCGGGTGCTGGCAGTCGGTGCACGGCAGTGGCAGACGGCCGAGAGCGGAGCCGTCGAGATCAGGGTAGGCGAGGCCGCGGTGGAGCTGGACGCGGCACGTCAACGCCGGAAGGCCTGGTGGCGGGAGCCGTGAGCTGGTGGCCTGGCAGCGCGATCCCCGGCTGAAGCGCGTCGAGCCCGCGGCTAGTCGTGGGCCAGCACCGCAAGGATGGCTTCACCATAGCGCTCGAGCTTGGCGGCGCCGACACCGGAGATCCGGCCCAGTTCGTCGAGCGTCGCAGGCTCGGTGGCGGCGATCGCCCGCAAGACGCTGTCGTGGAAGATCACGTAGGCGGGGACGTTCTGGGCGCGGGCCAGTTCGGCACGCAGCGCGCGCAGGCGCTCGAAACGCTCGGCTGCGGGAATGTCGAGGGTGATGGTGATGGCCGGGGCGCGCGGCGGGCGGCCACCTTTGCCGCGGGCGCGCACGCTCTCGCGGCGCAACTCGATGCGCCGCTCGCCACGCAGCAGCGCACGCGCCTCGGGGCCGAGTCGCAGTCCGCCGTAGCCCTCGATGTCCACATCCAGCGCACGTGCGGCGACCAGTTGCCGCAAGATGCTGCGCCAGGCGCGGTCGTCGAGATCGACGCCGACGCCGAAGGTGGGCAGGCGGTCGTGGCCGTACTCGCTCATGCGCTCGCTGCGCTTGCCGCGCAACACGTCCACGATGTGGGCAGCGCCGAAGCGCTGGCCGGTGCGGTACACGGCAGACAGCGCCTTCTGGGCGGCCTCGGTGCCGTCGAAGCATTCCGGCGGTGACAAACAGTTGTCGCAACTGCCACAGTGCCCCGGGTGCTCCTCGCCGAAATTCGCCAGCAGGGTCGCGCGCCGGCAGCGCGTGGTCTCGCAGTAGCCGAGCAGCGCATCGAGCTTGCGCCGCTCGATGCGCTTGCGCTCCTCCGATGACTCGCCGCCTTCGATCATCTGCGCCAGCGTGGCGACGTCTCCCAGGCCGTAGGCCATCCAGGCCTCTGCAGGCTCGCCGTCGCGGCCGGCGCGGCCGGTCTCCTGGTAATAGCCCTCGATCGATTTGGGCAGGTTCATGTGGGCGACGAAGCGCACGTCGGGCTTGTCGATGCCCATGCCGAAGGCGATGGTCGCGACCATCACGATGCCGTCCTCGCGCAGGAAGCGGCGTTGGTGTTGCGCGCGGATCGCCGCGTCCATGCCCGCATGGTAGGGCAGGGCGGCGAAACCGGCGGCGCGCAGGCTCTCGGCGGTCTGCTCCACACCCTTGCGCGACAGGCAGTAGACGATGCCCGATTCGCCCTGATGGCCACGCAGGAAGGCCTGGAGTTGCTGCGGACCGGCGTGCTTCTCTTCGACCCGGTAGCGGATGTTGGGGCGGTCGAAGGAGCCGACGAACTGGCGGGCGTCCGCGAGGCCCAGACGCTCGACGATCTCACGTCGGGTCGGCGGGTCGGCCGTGGCCGTCAATGCAATCCGCGGCACCTCCGGCCAGCGCGCGTGCAGCACGTCGAGCTGACGGTACTCGGGCCGAAAGTCGTGGCCCCACTGCGAGACGCAGTGCGCCTCGTCGATCGCGAACAGCGCGATCCGGATGCGCGCGAGCAGTCCGAGGAAGCGCTCGGTCAGCAGCCGCTCGGGGGCCACATAGAGCAAATCGAGCTCGCCACGCAGCAGGCGGCCTTCGACCTCGGTGGCCTCCGGTCCGCTCAGCGAGGAATTGAGGAATGCCGCGGCCACGCCGAGCTGGTGCAGCGCCTCGACCTGGTCCTGCATCAGGGCAATCAGCGGCGAGACCACGATCGCGGTGCCGGGTCGCAGCAGCGCCGGGATCTGGTAGCACAGGGATTTGCCGCCGCCGGTAGGCAGCAGCACCAGGCAATCCTGGCCGCTGGCGAGATGCTCGATGATGGCCTGTTGGGGGCCGCGGAAGCGGTCGTAGCCGAAGACGCGGCGAAGGACGTCGTGTGCCGTCTGGCTCATGGCCGAGCGAGAGCCACTGGCGCGGGCATGAGGCCGGAGGCGTACGAGGGCACGAAGGCACGAGGGCACGAGGGCACGGCAGAGCCAGATCGAGGCGGGCTTTTGCCTTTTCCTGCCCTCGTGCCCTCGTGCGCTCGTGCCCTCCCCATCGAGGTACCCATGAGCAAGCCCGAGCCGCGCAAGGTCACGCTCTGCCTTTGCCTCATTCTGACAACCGCCAGCCCAGCGACTCGCCGGCAGCGAGCGGCACCAGTTCGCGCCCGGCGAAGGGCAGGGCATCCGGGATGCGCCACTCGGCGCGTTCGAGCGTGATGGTTCCGCTGTTGCGCGGCAGCTTATAGAAGTCGGGACCGAAGCGGCTGGCAAAGCCCTCCAGCTTCTCCAGCGCGCCGGCGCGCTCGAAAGCGGTCGCGTAGAGCTCGAGCGCGTGCAGCGCGGTGTAGCAGCCGGCGCAGCCGCAGTCCGATTCCTTGTCGTTCTTCGCGTGCGGCGCCGAGTCGGTGCCGAGGAAGTAGCGCGGGTTGCCGCTGGTGGCGGCGGCCACGAGCGCCTCGCGGTGGCGCTCGCGCTTGAGCACCGGCAGGCAGTACCAGTGCGGGCGCACGCCGCCCTGGAAGATCGCGTTGCGGTTGTAGAGCAGGTGGTGTGCGGTGATTGTCGCGGCGATCTCGCCTTCGGCCTCGCGGACGTAGTCGGCGGCGTCCTGCGTGGTGATGTGCTCGAAGACCACGCGCAGCGCCGGGAAGTCCCGTCGCAGCGGGATCAGCTTCTGGTCGATGAAGACCTTCTCGCGGTCGAAGACGTCGATCTCGCGATCGGTGACCTCGCCGTGGATCAGGAGCGGCAGGCCCAGCCGCTGCATCGCCTCGAGCGCGGCATAACAGCGCTTCAGGTCGGTCACGCCGGCGTCCGAGTTGGTGGTCGCGCCCGCTGGATACAGTTTGACCGCCTTGATGAAGCCGGATTCGACAGCACGCGCAATCTCGTCGGCGGCGGTGTTGTCGGTGAGGTACAGCGTCATCAGTGGCTCGAAGTCCGAGCCGGCTGGTCGCGCGGCGAGGATGCGCTCGCGATAGGCCGCGGCCAGCACCGTGGTGGTGACCGGCGGCTTCAGATTCGGCATCACGATGGCGCGGGCGAACTGGCGAGCCGTGTCGGGCAGAACCGCGGCCAACGCCGCGCCATCACGCAGGTGGAGATGCCAGTCGTCGGGGCGGGTCAGGGTCAGGCTCTCGGTCATGGACTCACGTCGCTTTGTGCCAGGGGGCCAGTCTAAGCGGTCGTGCCCTTGGTCATCGCTCGATGGATGAATGAGGCGCCGGGTCGGCTGCGAACTGCACGGGCACCTGGCTCAGTGCGCGCAGCAGGCGGCGTTCCTCGCGACGTTCCCAGGAATCGAAGATGGCCATCTCCGCCGGCCGCCAGAGCGCCACCCATGCCAGGATCAGCAGGCCTTCCGACAAGATCTCACCCACGGTTCCGGTCGACGTGGTGATCAGCTCGCGCAGTAGCAAGGCGCCGCCCAGCACGCCCAGGCCGGCCAGCACCGCGAAGCGCGCGATGCGCATATGCCGGCGGTGGCGCTTCTGGGCCTGCGTGAGCGCGAGTGCGAAATGCCGGTGCAGGCCACTGCTGATCTCCTCGATGTGATCCGCGAGCGCCGCCTCCCCGTGTACCCGCAGCGCGAAGGCGGCGCCCGCCGGCAGTTCGCCTGCGCATTCGATCAGGTATGCCTCGGCATCGCGATCCAGGGCCTTGTCGCGAAAGGGCGCCGGGTCCAGCGAATCGAAGAGCTGCGCCGGATTGCGCAGGCGGATGTCGATCAGGTGCATGGCGCGGTCTCACACGGTTGGGCTCCGCCAGCGTGCCTCGCAGCCGCCAGGCAATCAACCGCGGCGACCGCGCCGAGCCATCCTGGCCATTCGGAAAGACACCTTTGCGGGCTTACTTCACCCGCATCCCGGGCTCCGCGCCGGCATCCGGGGTCAGCAGGAAGGGACCGCCGCGCTCGTCGGAGGCAGCCAGCACCATGCCCTCGGACATCCCGAAGCGCATCTTGCGCGGCGCAAGGTTGGCGACGCACACCGTCAGGCGACCGACCAGTGTCGCCGGATCGTAGGCGCTCTTGATGCCTGCGAAGACCTGGCGTGTGCCGAGCGGGCCGAGGTCGAGTTGCAGGCGCAGCAGCTTGTCGGCCTCGGGCACGGCCTCGGCCGCGGCGATGCGGGCAATGCGCAACTCGATGGCGGTGAACTGCTCGATCGAGATCGTTGCAGAGGCGTCTGCAGCTGCCTGGGGCTGCGCTGCGGCCGGCTTGCTGGCTTCTGCTTTCGCGGCCCTCTTCGGCGTGGTGGCACTCTCGGCCACCGGCGCCAGCGTTTCCTTCGAGGCCTCAACCATGGCCTCGATGCGCTTGGGATCCACCCGTCCGGCCAGCGCGCTGAAAAGCTGCACCACATGACCTTCGGGCAGTGGCGACAGCAGCTCCTCGACATCGCCGGTCTCGACCGCCAGGAAGCGTTCTGCCGCCGCCGCCAGGCCCGGAACGATCGGCTTCAGCCAGCCGGTCAGCAGGCGGAACATCGACAAGCCGAGCGACACCACCGCATGCAGCTCCGCCCGCTTGTCCGGATCCTTGGCCAGCACCCACGGCGCGCGCTCGGCGATCACGGCGTTGGTGGCATCGGCCACGGCCATCACCTCGCGCAGCACGCGCGCGTAATCGACGGCCTCGAAAGCCGGCGGGCAGGCCGTGGCCAGCTTCCAGGCCTGTTCCTGGTACCAGCCCAGGTCGCTGCCGGACAGCGCGGCCAGTTTCCCGTCGAAGACCTTGGTGGCAAAACTGGCGCAGCGGCTGGCGATGTTGACGTACTTGCCGACGAGGTCGGCGTTGACGCGCAGCGCGAAGTCCTCGAGGTTGAGATCGACATCGTCGACGCCGCCGCCCGACTTGCCGGCGTAGTAGTAGCGCAGATCGTCAGGCTCGAGGCCGGCGTCGAGCCAGCTGCGCGCCATGATGAAGGTGCCGCGCGACTTGCTCATCTTGGCGCCGTTGACGGTCAGGTAGCCGTTGACCTTCAGCGAAGTCGGCACGCGGTGCCCCGAACCGTGCAGCACCGCCGGCCAGAACAGGCCGTGGAAATTGACGATGTCCTTGCCGATGAAGTGGTGCAGTTCGGCCTTGCTGTCCGGGGCGAGGAATGCGTCGAAATCGGCGCCGT
>JANJUH010000088.1 GCA_024710675.1 Lysobacterales bacterium | reverse complement strand
TCCTTTTCCCATGCAACCCACAGTTGCAGTCCGACGAGGAGCAGGCCGGCCAGCAGGAAGAAACGAAGGTGGTTCATGGCGAGGGATTCTGTCCGGTTGGGGCCGGCACGCTGGCGCCGGCAGCAATGCGGTCGAGCACGCGATCGAGATCGGCGCGCAGGCTGGTGCGATCACCCTGGGCCACGTCACGCGTCGGCGAGAGCACGATGTCCACCGCCGGCAAACGCAGTCGACGGGCACGGAAGGCTTCGCGGGCGAGTCGTTTCACGAGATTGCGATCGTGTGCGGCCGGCAGGAACTTCTTGCCCACCGCGAGTCCGAGGCGGGCACCGGGGCCAGGGCCCGCTTTGTGCACGCCCACGAAAAAGCGGCCGCGCTCACGCCGGCCGCCTTCGAAGACCGCATCGAACTCGCGCGGCAGCAGGAGCCGGGCCGCGCGTGGAAACCGCGTACCCGGCGTCACTGGCTCAGGGGATCAGGCGCTTGCGGCCCTTGGCGCGACGGCGATTGATCACCGCACGGCCGCTCTTGGTGGCCATCCGGGCGCGGAAGCCGTGGGTGCGGGCGCGCTTGAGCGTGCTCGGCTGGAAGGTACGCTTCATGGCGATCTCCAATGGATCGGGCGAAGAAAAGAGGACAATGGTAGCGGGCTTCGAGCGTCCCTGTCAAAGCCGCAGGTGTCGTCATTCAGTCGCCGGCGCGTTCGTGACCTCCTGAGTCCGCCGCCGCCTCGAACAGCGCCTCGAGTTCCAGCCGGGCCTGCTGTGCGCTCTGGATCAGCGCGGCCTCGTCGGTGTGCAGCAGGTGCTGCTCGGCCAGCAGGCGCTCGTCGAAGGCGCGGAAGCGCTCGATCTTCTCGGCGGCAGCAGGATCGCCCATGGCCTCTAGCATCTGGCGACCCATTTCCAGGCTGGACAACAAGGTCTCACGGATGATGCAGCCGATGCCGAGGTCCATCAGCGCGAAGGCGTGCTGGCGGTTGCGCGCACGGGCGATCACCGGCAGCTCCGGATACAGGCGGCGCAGCGTGCGCGCCACCCGCACCGAGTGCTCGGGGTCGTCGATCGCCAGCACGAAGACCCTGGCCTCGCCGACCCGTGCGGCGCGCAGGATCTCCGGCCGGGCGGGGTCACCATAGTGCACCACCGAGCCGAAGCGCCGGCTGAAGTCGACCTGGTCTGCCGAGGGCTCGATGACGGTGTAGGGAATGCGGTTGGCGGCGAGCAGGCGCCCGGGGATCTGGCCGACGCGGCCAAAGCCGGCGATCACCACATCGACCCTGTCGCCTGGAAGCTCGTCGAAGGCGCGCGCGGAAGCGCCGCGCGTGCCGAGGCGCTCGCCGATCCGCGCCACCAGCGCGACCAGCAAGGGCGTCGCTGCCATCGCCAGCGCGACCACCAGGTTGAGCTTGGCGGCCACGTCCGTGGCGAGCAGTCCGGCGCGCTCGGCGGTGGCGTAGACGACGAAGGCGAACTCGCTGCCCGAGGCCAACAGCGCGGCCAGCAGCAGGGCGGCGCGATGGCTGTAACGGAAGTAGCGGCCGACCGCCCACATCACCAGCACCTGCATGAGGAGCACCACGAGGACGATGCCGCCGATCGTGGCCGGCGCCGCCGCGAGCAGGCGCAGGTCGAGATTCATGCCGACGCCGACGAAGAACAGGCCGAGCAGCAGGCCCTTGATGGGCTCGATATGCGATTCCAGCTCGTGGCGGTATTCCGAATCGGCCAGCAGCACGCCGGCGATGAAGGCACCCAGCCCCATCGACAGCCCGGCCGATTGCATCAGGGCGGCCGTACCGAGCACGACCAGCAGGGCGGTGGCTGCGAACAGCTCGACGATCCGGCTCTCGGCGACCACGCGAAACAGCGGGCGCAGCAGGTAGCGCCCTGACACGACGACCGCGAGGATGCTCCCGAACACCAGCGCCAGCGATTGCCAGGCCGGCCGCTCGGATTGGGCCACTTCCCCGGCGGCCAGCAGCGGGATCAGTGCCAGCACCGGGATGGCCACCAGGTCCTGGAACAGAGACACCCCGAAGGCGGCCCGACCGTGCTCGCTGGCGATCTCGGCGCGTTCGCCGAGGATCTGCAGGGCGAAGGCCGTGGATGACAGCGCAAGGCCAAAGCCGGCCACGAGGGCCGCCACCAGTGGCAGGCCGAGGGCCAGCGCGGCGGCGGCGAAGACCAGGGTGACCAGCGTCAGTTGCGTCGCGCCGAGGCCGAAGAGCACGCGCCGCATCGCCCACAATCGCGCCGGCGACAACTCGAGGCCGAGCAGGAAGAGCAGCATCACCACGCCGATCTCGGAGATGGTCAGCACCGATCGTGGATCGGCAAGTGCACCCAGGACCTGCGGTCCGACCAGCACGCCCGCCAGCAGATAGCCCAGGACCGCGCCGAGGCCCAGGCGGCGCGCGATCGGCACCATGACGACGGCCGCGGCCAGCAGGATGACCGCATGGAACAGGAAGCTGGAGGACGGTTCCATCGACGACAGGTCGCCTGGCGGCAGGTGGGACACTGAGGCTCACCCTTGCCGTCGATGCGCGCAAGCCACGTCGCACAGCGTCATACTCGCGGGCCATGCTGACCAGCCCGGAACCGAGTCGCTGCCGATGACCCGCCTGCCCGCCCTCGCCCTGACCCTCGCCCTGCTCGCCGCCTGCGCCGCACCGGCGCCGCGCCCGCCCGCTGCTCCCACGCCCGCAGCGCCCGCCGCCAGCGCCGAGAACTTCGAACTGGACAACCTCAATGCCGTGGTCTGGGCACGCACATCGGCCGAGGCCGAAGCCTTGCACCGGCAGTCCTACGCGATGGCCAAGCGCGCGCTCGACATGGCGCTCGCCGATCCGGGCTGGACGGCCGCCACCGAGCAGAGCGGTGACTTCTCGCGCCTGCCGCCCGCCGTCATCGTCGATGTCGACGAGACCGTGCTCGACACCAGCGACTACATGGTCGAGCGCTTCCGCAATGGCCGGCCCTTCGACAAGGCCGACTGGAACCGCTACGTGCAGCGCGAGAACGCCACGCCGATCCCGGGCGCGCGCGATTTCCTGAGCTACGCCGCCAGCAAGGGCGTGACCGTCTTCTACGTCTCCAACCGCTCGGTCGCCGATGCCGCCGCCGGCATTGCCGACGAGGTCGAGCCGAGCCGACGCAACCTCGCCAAGTTCGGTTTCCCCAACACCGATTCCACGCAGACCTTCCTGTTCCGCGACAAGCCGCGCGGCTGGCAGGAGAAGAGCCCGCGCCGGGCCGAGGTCGCGAAGACCCACCGCATCCTCATGCTGGTCGGCGACAACCTCTACGATTTCGTCGACATCGAGAATGCCGATCGCGACAAGCGCGCGCTGGCGGTGCAGAAGCACCTGGCCTGGCTGGGCACGCGCTGGATCGTCATCGCCAACCCGATGTACGGCTCGTGGGAACAGGTGGTGGCGGGTTACGACACCGGCGCGGCCGGCCGCAAGGCAAGGCTGGAGGCGGTCGGTGTTCCCGGTGCAGTGGCTGACCGCATTGCCGATGGAGGATTCGAGCGATGAGCACGATCAGGGCGTGGGCTGCGGAGACGGCGCGCGGTGAACTGAAGTCCTTCGAATTCGACGCCGGCCCGCTCGGCGCCGAGCAGGTCGAGATCCGTGTCGAACACTGCGGCATCTGCCACTCGGACCTGTCGATGCTCGACAACGACTGGGGCCGCACCCGCTATCCCTTCGTGCCGGGCCACGAGGTGGTCGGCCGCGTCGTCGCCGTCGGCGAGCGTGCGCAGCGCCTGGCGATCGGTGATCGTGTCGGCCTCGGCTGGTACTCCGGGAGCTGCATGAGTTGCCCGCAGTGCCTGGCTGGTCACCACAACCTCTGCCAGCGCGGCGAGGAGACGCTGATCGGCCGCCACGGCGGCTTCGCCGAGCGCGTCCGCTGTCACTGGCTGTGGGCGGCGCCGATCCCGGAAGGCCTCGATGCCAGCAGCGCCGGCCCGATGTTCTGCGGCGGCATCACCGTGTTCAACCCCATTCTCGAATGCCAGGTGCTGCCGACCGAGCGCGTCGGCGTGATCGGCATCGGCGGCCTCGGCCACCTCGCGCTGAAGTTCCTGCGCGCCTGGGGTTGCGAGGTCACCGCCTTCACCTCGAACCCCGCCAAGGCCGACGAGGCGAAGGCGCTCGGAGCGCATCGCGTGGTCGCCACCGGCGATGGCCAGGCGCTCGCGAAGCTGGCCGGCCAGCTCGACTTCCTTCTGGTCACGGTGAATGTCACGCTCGACTGGCCGGCGCTGCTCGGCACGCTGGCCCCGCACGGCCGGCTGCATGTGGTCGGTGCCGTGCTCGAGCCGATGAAGATCCCGGCCTTTGCCCTGATCGGCGGTTCCAAGCGCGTCTCCGGCTCGCCGCTCGGCAGCCCGGCGCTGATCGACCGCATGCTCGAATTCTCGGCCCGCCACGAGCTCGCCCCGCAGGTGGAGCGCTTCGCCTTCTCGCGCGTCAACGAGGCCATCGAGCACCTGCGTGCCGGCAAGGCGCGCTATCGCGTGGTGCTGGAGGCCGACTGGGCATGAGCGGGCCGGCCGACTGGTGGGCGCCCTGGGCCGAGGGAGAGGACTTCCGCCTGTGGCCGGGCACTGCGCCCTTGCTGATCAGCCTGCCGCACGATGGCATTGGCGTGCCCGGGACGATTGCCGGGCGAATGAGCGAGGAAGCGCTGGCAGTGCCGGATACCGACTGGCACGTCGCCCGGCTCTATGACTTCGCCCGCGAACTGGGGGCCAGCGTGATCCGGCCGCGCTGGTCGCGCTACGTGATCGATCTCAACCGTCCGCCCGACGGCGCGCCGCTCTACCCGGGACGGCAGGAGACTGGCCTTTGCCCCTTGGTGAGATTCGACTTCGGGCCGGTCTATCGCTCGGGCGAAGAGCCCGTGCAGGCGGAGGTCGAGGTCCGTCGCGAGCGCTGGTGGCGGCCGTACCACGAGGCCCTTGCCGCCGAACTCGCGCGCCTGCGCGAGCAGCACGGTCGCGTGCTGCTGTGGGAAGGCCACTCGATCCGCAGCCAGTGCCCGATGTTCTTTCCGGGCCGGTTGCCCGATTACAACCTCGGCACCGCCGAAGGCAGCAGTTGCGCGCCGGCGATCCGCTCGGCGCTGGCGACGGCATTGGCCGAGACCGGCGTCTCGCAGGTCGTCGACGGCCGCTTCAAGGGCGGCTACATCACCCGCCACTACGGGCGCCCGTCCGAGGGCATCCACGCGGTACAGATGGAAATGGCGCAATCCAGTTATCTGGACGAGGCCGATCCGACGCAGTTCCAGCCCCACCTCGCCGCGCCGGCGCAGGAGGTGCTGCGACGGCTGGTCGAGGCTGCTGTCAGGGCGCTCTGATCCCTGCCACCAGCCCTGACCTGATGCGGGAGCGCGTTCGAGGCACGATTCAAGCATCGGCCACCCAGCGATGCCGGCATTCACCGATCCCTCTCCCCGCGGGCGGGGAGAGGGTGTCACCGCGGGTGCCGGGTGACGGGGCGCCGATCGAGCCCATCAGGCCCGCCGGCAAGCCTCACAAGAGCGCTCCCGGATCAGGCGGGAGCCTGGCGCTGCAGCAAACTACTTCTGCTTCCCCGCCTTGCCACTCTTCTCGGCCTTGCCCGACTTCTCCGCCTTGGCCGGCTTTTCGGCTTTCTCGGCCTTCTCCGACTCCAGCAGGAAGGTCAGCCGCAGCGTGACGCGGTACTCGACGACCTTGCCCTTCTCGACCAGCACCTTCTGCTCGGCCACCCAGGCGCCCTGGATGTGCTTGATGGTCTCGGCGGCACGGGAGATGCCGTTCTGCACCGCATCCTCGAAGCTCTTCGTCGAGGCGCTGGAAATCTCGATGATCTTGGCGACGCTCATGATCGTGATCCATTGATACCGGCCCCATGCCGGCCGAGCCAAGCTATCACGGGCGAGGCCGGGCAAGTCACCGCGAGCCGCACGATCCGATCGCAGGCCCGCACGCGAAACGGCGCCCTGGGGCTCGCACGCTATTCGCGCCAGTAGTGCTCGGGTGCCAGGGCATCGGCGCAGCGCACCACCCCGCGCACGGCGCCGAGGACGTGCCCGTCCAGCGCTCGCACCTGCCACGCGGCTGCGGGCTCGATCACATACGGTGCCTTCAGGCCGTGTGGCAAGGCCGGCACGAAGCCCACCCGCGCGTAGTAACCCGGATCCCCGAGCACGAAGACCAGCGCGACGCCGCGCTCGGCCAGGATTCGACACCCGGTCTCGATCAGCCCGCGGCCCACGCCCGAGCCTTGCGCAGACGGCACCACCGCCAGCGGTGCCAGGATCGACGCGCCGGTCGGAGCCCCGCCGTTCAGCACGGTGACGGCCGTGAACAGCGCATGTCCCAGCAACTCGCCCTGCAGCTCCGCCACCACCGACAGCAACGGCTGCGCGCTCGGATCGGCGAGCAGGCTTTCGACGAGCAACCGCTCCTCGTCACGCCCGAAGGCGCGCTGGTGCACCTCGAGAATCCCGACACGGTCGGCGGAAGTGGCCATGCGGCACACTGGCCCCGCGTGCGCGGCGCTCATCGGCCTCTCCACCACCAGGCCCCCACCCCTCCCAGCAGCAAGCCGACCAGGACCCATCCCCAGAGGCCGCCGCTGCCACTCGTGGGCGCTGCCTCCTGTGCGGACGCTCCATCCGGCCGATCCCCGGGCCACGCCACGCGCGCATCGCGCACCTCCCCGATCTCGCGGACCGGCGAACGCTCCGGATCGCCGTCGACCGCGATGGCTTCCACCGCCGTCGCCGGATGATCGGCCGCCTCGACCTCGACGCGCGCCAGTGGCCCGAGCCTTCCCGCGCTGCTGCCCAGATGCGTGCGCACCTCGGCGTAGCTCGCCTGCCAGATCGTGCGGCCACCGGGCACGGCGACGCTGAGCATGCCGGCGCCGCGCCCGGGAGGAACGGCGATCGCCACGCGGCCGTCCTTCACGGCGACGACGTAAGCGCCGGCTGGGCCGTCGTCGGGCTCGCTCCGTACCCATGCGGCGGCCGGAACGTGGCCTTCCAGCAGCAGTTGCCGGCTGGGCTCGATGGCCATGGAGTAGCGCGCCCGGCCGGCGTCGCGGGTCCAGCCGGCGTCGCCGGATTGGCCCGGAACCAGCGCATCGCCGGGCTCGAACTCGCGCAGCGGGCGCAGCCTTTCGATGTCGGCGTAGTGCAGGTCGCCCCAACGCTCGCCGGGGTCGTGGCGGCCGTTGTGGGGCGCGTCGTCGACAAAGGGCTCCCAGTCGTCCCAACGGTCGTTGCCAAAGGGTTGGCGATACAGGCCGTGCTCGACGAAGAGGCGGTCGACAGCGTCGGCGTCGAAACCGGCAGGCGGATCGGCGCGCAGGGCCGCGTGATAGGCAGCGAGTTGGGCGCGGTCGGGCTTCAGCGCGGCCCACACCTTGCGGGCTGAGTCAGCCGCGGCGAGTCGGTGCAGCACGCTGGCGATGGCGAGCTCTTCGCTGATCAGCAGCGTGTCGTAGGCACGGCGGGCCTCGAGCAGCGAGCCGTACTGGGCGATGCGGTCGGCGCGTCCGGCGCGGGCATACGGCCCGTGGCGCTGCACTTCGCCGGCGAACCAGGTCGCGAAGCCTTCGACGAAGGACTCGGCGGTGCTGGGGTTGAGATAGCCGCGATGTGGCACATGGTCGCTGGCGATCTTCGCGCTGTAGTCGGCGCGGTGGCGGCCCCCGTTGCTGGCCCAGTCGAAGTAGTGGCCGAACTCGTGCAGCACCGCGAAGCGTGCGCCGTCGTCGTGGCCGGAGTCGGCGACCGTGAGCAGCAGCGCGGGCTGGCCCTCGTCGCTGTTGAAGTGCGAATCCTGGACCGGCGAGTCGACCCAGGCGCGCAGCGGGGCACGCGCGCGCAACGCCCCGGCTTCGCCGAAGTGCTGCTCGGCGGTCGCCCAGGCCGCCCACAACTGGCGGTAGACATCGCTGTAGCCACCGGCGCGCGCTGCCGCTGTGGTTTCGAGATAGCCGTCCGGTCTGCGCTCCGCATCGGCACTGAACCAGCCGCGCGCCAGCCGGCGGAACTCCATCTGGCGGGCAATCGAGATCTCGCTGCGGCGGGCGTCGTCGTCGCCCAGTTGCACCCGGATCACGCTGCCAGCCGTGACGATCCGCCCGTGGGCGTGTTCGCGGACCTCGAACAGCGTCTGGCCGTCGCGATCGGCCGCCAACTCGACGACTACCGCCAGGGTGAAGGCCCCGGTGTCTGCCGGCAGCGGCGCGCGCCAGACGAAAAAGCCGCTGGCATCGGCCGCGATCACCTGGGCCGGGGCGAAGGAGGGCGTGACCGTCAGGCGCACATGAGGCAGCGCTTCGCCGGCAATGCCGGTGACCTCGCCGAAGAACACCACCGCGCGCTCCGGCGCCAGTGCCGGAGCCGCTGGCGGCGTCGGGGGCGCCTCGGCCGGCGCTTGCGGCAGCGGCTGGGCGGCGGCCTCGCGTGCGTAGACCTCGCGCATCCCGAGACCGCCGAGGATGCCGTTGCTGTGGCTGCTCTCGAGGATCAGGTAACGCGGTCCATCCGGCACCTCGGCTTCCCAGCGGGCGTCGAGC